>CAWUMH010000107.1:0-5635 GCA_963923565.1 uncultured Alphaproteobacteria bacterium | reverse complement strand
GTAAAAACCGCTTACTGGAACCACACACCGCTCCTGCTTATCACGCCACAGGCTGCAAACCGCACCATCGGCCAAGGCGGTTTCCAAGAGACCGAGCAGATGGCGCTGTTCAAAGACATGGTCGCCTATCAGGAAGAAGTGCGCGATCCCGTTCGTATTGCTGAAGTGCTGAACCGCGTTATCATGAATGCGAAGCGTCTTTCAGCGCCTGCGCAAATCAATATCCCACGCGATGTCTGGACGCATGTTGTCGATATCGAATTGCCGGTACCGGTTGAGTTCGAACGTCCTGCCGGCGGCGCGGATGCGATTGCGGAAGCCGCGAAGCTCCTCTCGGAAGCCAAATTCCCGGTCATCCTCAATGGTGCGGGTGTCGTTATCGGCGGCGCAATTCCGGCTTCTATGGCGCTTGCTGAAAAACTCGATGCACCGGTTTGCGTCGGCTATCAGCACAATGACGCGTTCCCCGGCTCACATCGTTTGTTCGCTGGCCCGCTCGGTTACAATGGCTCGAAAGCCGCGATGGAATTGATCTCGAAAGCCGATGTCGTTCTCGCGCTCGGCACGCGGTTGAATCCGTTCTCGACGCTTCCGGGTTACGGCCTCGATTACTGGCCGAAGCAAGCCAAGATCATTCAGGTTGATATCAACCCGAACCGCATCGGCCTCACGAAGAAAGTCACGATCGGTATCGTTGCCGATGCCAAGAAAGTCGCTGAAAGCATTCTCGCTAAGCTTTCGCCGTCGGCGGGCAATGCTGGACGCGAAGAGCGTAAGAATTTGATTTCTACGACCAAGTCACGTTGGGCGCAGGAACTCTCATCCATGGATCATGAGGATGATGATCCGGGCACGACATGGAATCAGCGCGCACGTAAAGCCAAGCCTGATTGGATGAGCCCACGCATGGCCTGGCGCGCGATTCAATCCGCTCTGCCCAAGAACGCAATCATCTCCTCGGACATCGGCAATAACTGCGCGATCGGCAATGCCTATCCGACATTCGAAGAAGGTCGCAAATATCTCGCGCCGGGTCTCTTTGGCCCCTGCGGTTATGGCCTGCCTTCAATCATCGGCGCAAAGATTGCGTGCCGCGATGTTCCGGTTGTCGGCTTTGCCGGCGATGGCGCGTTTGGCATTGCGGTGACTGAACTCACTGCCATCGGCCGCAATGAATGGCCACCCGTAACGATGGTTGTGTTCCGCAATTATCAATGGGGCGCTGAAAAGCGTAATTCGACGCTTTGGTATGATGATAACTTCGTTGGCACCGAACTCGATCCGGAAGTCTCATATGCAGGCATCGCCAAGGCCTGCGGTTTGCAGGGTGTCGTTGCCCGCACGCAAGACGAACTCCGCGATGCGCTTGCAAAGGCCGTCGAAGACCAGATGAAGCATGGTAAGACAACACTCATCGAAGCGATGATCAATCAGGAGCTCGGTGAGCCCTTCCGTCGTGATGCGATGAAGAAGCCTGTCGAAGTGGCGGGCATCAGCGCCAGCGACATGCGGCCGCAAGTTCTCGCATAACCGACGCAGATATATTTAAGCAATTTAGACCCCGGATCGAAAGATCCGGGGTTTTTTATGATCAAATTTCGGCGCGGTTAAGAGCGCTGTCATCAAAACGCAACATGAATCCGCTTTTGGCTTTTTCGAAAATTTCGAATCGCGTCGTTTCAAAAGCGAGGTGTCATGCGTGTCCTGATTGTCACCGATGCGTGGCGACCCCAAGTCAATGGTGTTGTCAGAACATTAGAACGTTTGAAGGTCGATGCTGAAGCCCAAGGCGTCAATATACAATTCATCACGCCTTCGGATTATCCCTCTACCCCTCTTCCCGGTTATCCAGAGATCCGGCTCGCTATAACTTCACCGCAAACCGTGAGCGACGCCATCGAAGCGCATAATCCTGATGCTTTGCATATTGCGACGGAAGGTCCTTTGGGATGGATGGCACGCCATGCGGCATTGCGAATGGAACGCCCCTTCACAACCTGCTATCACACGCGCTATCCGCAATATGTCGCTGCGCGCTATCCCGTTCCGCCTGCTTTCACTTATGGTGTTTTACGCTATTTCCATAATGCCGGCGTAACAACCATGGTCGCAACCGAAGCCTTACAAAAGGAATTGCTGAGCCAAGGATTCCGCTCATGCTCACTATGGTCGCGCGGTGTTGATTCAGAGTTATTCCGACCACTTCCCGATGCGTCCGACAATCATCCGCGTCCGATTTTTCTCTGCGTGTCACGCTTGGCGGTTGAGAAAAATCTTGATGGATTCTTGTCTCTGAAATTACCAGGCACAAAAGTTATGGTCGGCGATGGGCCCGACCGCGCGCGTCTTGAAGCCGCATATCCCGATGTCATTTTCACCGGCGCCCTTTATGGTGAAGCGTTGGCGGCAGCCTATGCCTCGGCTGATGTATTTGTGTTTCCGAGCCTCACCGAAACTTTCGGTAACGTTCTTCTCGAGTCACTCGCTTGCGGCACACCTGTCGCTACATTCCCGACCGAAGGCCTCGTGTCGTCAATTGTTGATGCCAAAGTGGGCGTCGCGAATCACGATCTTAGAAAAGCGGCTATTGCCGCTTTAACGATTAATCGCGACACTTGCCGGAGTTTTTCTCTTCTTTATTCGCATGAGCAGGCCACGCGGCAATTTATTGACATTGTCAGCCGCGCCTGTCGTTCGCGTCTCGCTCGGGCGGCCTGATCTCCTGCTGTCCCACAACTTTTAAGTGTCATCATCTTGTCATCAAAATCATGTGACAGGATTGTCATGCAACAGACCAATTTTTCATATTCAGAACCCACCCAGCCGCTGATCCAACAGCTTGCAATTCGTGCAGTTGAAAAACTCACTGGCCAGCCCGAATTAAAGCGTCTCTATGAATTGAATCAGTCGCATCCGGTGGCGGGTGAGAGTTTTTGGCAAGCCGCTGTGCGCCTGCTTGAATTGAATATTCCGCTTGATCGCACAGCGCTCGAGTCAATTCCAAAATCGGGGCCGCTCGTCGTTGTTGCCAATCATCCCTATGGCGTGCTCGACGGCATTGCGATCTGCTGGTTGATGGAACATGTGCGGAAAGATTTTCTGGTCCTCACCCACGCGGCATTGCGGCGCGCGCCAGAAGCGCGCCCTTATCTTCTTCCGGTTGATTTCTCCGGCACAGCGGAGGCCACCGCTGCCAATCTCGACACGCGGAAAAAAGCGCGGACCCATCTCGATCAGGGCGGCACTATTGTTGTTTTTCCGGCAGGGGCTATTTCAACATCACCGGATAGGTTAGGACAAAAGCCCGCAACCGATTGGCCGTGGCAGCCCTTTACCGCACAACTTATTCAGCGTTCACGTGCCCATGTTCTTCCCGTTTTTTTTCACGGTCAAAACAGTCGCCTTTTTCAAATGGCGAGTCACGTGAGCTCAACATTGCGTCTCGCACTCATTTTCAAAGAAGTGCATGATCGAATTGGGTCATCACTTAGTATTTCGATTGGAACGCCTCTCTCACCCGAATTGATTGCGCGATTTACTGATCGCGGGGCGCTGACAGAATTTTTACGCCAGAGAACATATGCATTGGGCGAAATCGGCGTACAGGGAACACCCTCTGTCTCTTGGCCTCATTCGGCATCTTGGCAAGACTTCGAATCGGCGCCACAGCCGACATAAGAGCCTGATACCTAACCGCTTTCGGTTTCCGTTTCGCTTTCACCCGCTCGAGCGGCGAATTGGTCTGTTATCGGCAAGCGAATAACGCTCACACTGCACGGCGCTTCAGCAACGACCTGACTTGAGACCGAGCCGAGATAGCGGCGCGTTGATGATGAACCGCGCGCTCCAATCAAAATATGATCGACATGATTATGGCGCGCATAATCAACAATCGCTGTAGCTGGTTCCGATCCTTCGAGAACGGCACATGTCACGCGTTCCTCAGGCAAATCGAGGCGGGACGCCCAATCACGCAATGCCACAAGGCGTGATACATGAATATGATTGCCCTCAGCATCAAGCGCAGAATCAAGGCCAATACGTTTTGTTTTCATAACATTGACACAGGCGATACGCGCATCCGGTTGAATGACCAGCATTCGACGTGCTGATAACAAAAGGCGATCAGCCAAAGCTTCCATCTCGGGCGATAAATCAACCGCCACCATGATGATCGGAGCTTTTTCAATTTGCGCTGTCATCGCCGGAGGTGTTTCAAACCGCTCCATCGTGCGGCCACGCCACCACCGCTTCATACGCATAAGCCATGATTCAATTGTTAGATCACGTCCACGTGCCGTGACGATGATTTGTTCGGGATGGCGGAGATCAAATAAAAGTTGTGCGGCCGATTGATAGCGATCCTTCGGTTCGGTTTCCAACGCTCGTAGAATAATCTCTTGCAGCCATGGGGGACATTCGGGAGCAAGAGCACGAGGCGGCTTTACGCGTTGCCACAAGCGCGGCTTTACATCCGTGAGGCGTTGCGGCTTTCCAAAGGGAGCTCTTCCGGTTACGAGCTCGTAAAGCATCGCACCAATGGCATAGATATCACTGCGCAAATCATCGCGCTGACGTAATATTTGTTCGGGCGCAATATAGGGGAAAGTGCCCATCGGTATTTCAAATTCTTCCGCCAAAAGATCGGGCAATTGATCATGGCGTGAAAGACCATAATCAATTACAACCAAACGCCCGTCATGACGTTCAAGAAAATTCTCAGGCTTCAGATCGAGATGCACAACATGCTGACGATGTAATTCATGAACTGCTTGGGCCATGCGGGCGGCGAGGGATACAGCTTCATCACATGCGAGCGGGGATCCGATGAAATATTTTGATAAAGGCTCGCCGGCGATTCGTTCACACACAATATAGGGCATCACAGCAAAATCACCGATCGCGATGATTTTTGGAACATGAGGTCCACTTAGACGCGGCATGATCATTTGTTCAACTTCGAAGCCAACAATCGTGGGGCCATCGAAGCCGTCGGTTATCGTCGGCACCTTCATGATCATGGGTAGTTTATGATCAGGATGTGTGACGTCCCAAATCGTCGCAAAGCCGCCTTTGTGCAAGCGCTCACCGAGAATAAAGCCGTCAATTTGAAGTCCGGTATAGGGTTTCACCCGCATAGAAATCTCATTTACCCTTCAACAATCGCGCTGCAAGAGGTTCGGGCAATCCCGCGTTACGAATTTTTTGTGCCGTCAGACTCACATCATAAGCCACACGGCGAAATTCAATTTCATTTTTATTTTGATCAACAATCGCATAAGCCGCGCGGGGATTGCCATCACGCGGTTGTCCTGCCGAACCAATCACCGCAAGCCAGCGGCGCGATGAGATAAGCGGCACGGTCGATCCAATCGAAGGCGCATGGCCCTGAACACTCCTGCGTGTATCAAGACTGATAAGCAGAGGGACATGTGTATGCCCACACGTAATAAGCCGCGCCTGCGTTTGGCGAAATGAGGACGCGGCGCGGCGCTCATTTGTGATGTAGTCCCAATTCTCTGGCGTGTTGAGACTCGCATGAACAAAAATAGAATCGCCCTGCTCGGCAATCATCGGCAAGGCCGCGAGAAATTGTTTTGCTTCCCTATCAAGGCGCGGTCTTGTCCACTCAATG
>CAWUMH010000106.1:0-5664 GCA_963923565.1 uncultured Alphaproteobacteria bacterium | reverse complement strand
CGGATGTTGCGGAAGCCGCCGTCATCGGCATTGCGCATGAGAAATGGGGCGAGCGGCCTTTGCTTATCATTGTTGCCAAAAAAGATCGCACGCCAACAAAAGAGGACATTCTCAGCTTTATGAAAGGCAAAATCGCCACATGGTGGATGCCGGATGATGTGATCTTCCGCGAAAATATCCCGCACACGGCGACTGGAAAAATTTCGAAGAAGACGCTGCGCGAGGAGCTCGAACAATTTCGCTTCGAGGCGTGAGCGATGACAATTAATTACAAACGAGATGTAAGCTTTCGTTCAAATGCCAAAGCGTGTTTAACGATAAGATCAAGATCGTCATATCGTGGTTTAAAACCGAGAATAGATTTTATCTTTTCGCCTGTCGCAACGACCATGGGGGGGTCCCCTGCGCGGCGGGGCGCGCGCTCGACCGGAAAATCAACGCCCGAAACTCTTTTCACAGACTCAAGCACTTCATTAACGGTCGAACCATGTCCATAGGCGCAATTCAACATTAATCCCTCATTACCTGCCCGCAGATAATCAAGCGCGAGCCGGTGAGCGGCGGCAAGATCAGACACATGGATATAGTCGCGAATACACGTACCATCGCGCGTGTCGTAGTCTGTCCCGAACACACTTATAGAAGCGCGTTTACCAGTTACAACTTCACAAGCAGTCTTTATCAGATGCGTTGCACGCGGTGTCGCTTGGCCTGACCGCGCATCGGGATCAGCGCCCGCGACATTAAAATAACGTAAGATCATGGATTGAAGGCCATGGGCACGGCGCGCATCTTCGAGCATCCATTCGACCATTAATTTTGACCGGCCATAAGGCGATACCGGATGGGGACGGGTGGTTTCGCTCACCGGCATCTCGTCTGGCTCGCCATAGACCGCTGCGGTCGATGAGAAGATAAACTTGGTCAGACCACTCTTAACCGCCGCATCAATCAAGCTCCGAGCCTTCACGGTGTTTGATTCATAATAGCCTAAAGGATCGCTCACCGAGTCGGGCACGACAATCTTTGCTGCGAAATGCGCAATCGTATCAATATTATGCTCAGCGATGATCTTGCTGACCAAAGAGTGATCAGCAATGTCACCACGGATTAGCGGCACATGATCCGGCAAGAGGAAGTCAAAACCGGTTGATAGATCGTCGAGCACAATGGGTTTTTCACCACAAGCAACGAGATCAAGCACCATGTGGCTGCCGATATAGCCAGCGCCGCCTGTAATAAGAACCGTCATTGCCCCGTCCCCTTAAAGTGCCCAATCCGCCAAGACGGAACGTCTTTAGATACACAACGTTTCTCCTATCGGGTCGCTGTAAAAGGAGCAAGATGATGAGTGTGGATCGGGATTATTCCGAACGTCAGGCAGAATGTGCGACGATGTTGGTCGCCATCGCCCAACTCTTGCTGAATTCCTCGCCACCGGAATTTGCATGCTGGCTTCGTTTACTCGCGGATGAAATCGACGCCAAGGGTGTTCACAAAGGCCTGGGCCTGACAATGGCTGCCAATGACGACGATTAGTTTTATTTCGCGAGGCCCCTATTACCCTCTCGTTCAAGCTTCATAGTCGAAGAACAAACGCGTCGCCTAGGACATCGGTTCCTCGAAATAATTGCCCTCAATTGCCTCGAAAACGAAAATCAGTGTATGCGAGGACCTCATGCGTCTCCGCCTATTGCGAGGCGCGGGAAGAATTCTAAAGGGAATACGTACCGTCTATGGTCGATCAGCCTGAGTTTGACCGGCAAACACCGGAAGCGGGGAAACTCGAGCGCCTCAGTCCGCTTGTGAGCCGCCTTATTGCACCCAATGGCGGGCCTTTCACCTTCACAGGAACCTGCACTTATATTGTCGGCAATCGTGATCGCGTTGTGATTGACCCCGGCCCCGATGATGCAGCACATCGTGATCTTACTTTGAAAAGCATCGGATCTGATCGATTGGCTGCAATCTTTGTAACGCACACACATCGTGATCATTCACCCTTGGCAGCGCGCTTGAAAGCACTCACCGGCGCGCCCATCATGGGATGCGGTCCGCATCGTGCAGCCCGCGCGTTAAGCGAAGGCGAAATCAATCCGCTCGACGCGTCTTCCGATCATGACTATAGCCCCGACCGTATTCTCGATGATGGTGAAGTGGTTAGCATCGGTGATCTTGAATTCGAAACTGTTGCAACACCCGGCCATACGATTAATCATCTCGCTTTCGCTTTAAAAGAAGAGAAAGCATTGTTTTCAGGCGATCATGTGATGGGATGGTCAACCAGTATTGTTGCCCCGCCCGATGGCGCGATGCAGCCCTATATGAAATCGCTTGAACGCCTTATCGCCCGTGATGAACAGATCTATTATCCCGGCCATGGCGAAGCGGTAAAATCACCGGGACGCTTTGTGCCGCAACTCCTGGCGCATCGCCGTTTACGCGAGACAAGCATTGTAGAGGCCGTGCGCGAAGGCGTTGATACAATTCCTGAACTCGTGACAAAACTCTATCGCGGCCTTGATCCCCGTCTGCATGGTGCGGCGGCACTTTCTGTCTTCGCCCATCTTGAAGATTTAGTATCACGCGACATGGTGCGCGCTGATCAGCCTTTGTCTCTCAGCGCGCATTTTTATCCGCGTTGATCGTATCTCGCGAGACCGCTTTAATCACTTTACGAAAAAGTGTTGGCAGGGCCTCACCTTCAGGTCCATTTGCCGATGACCACCGATAAGGCGCCTTTACCACCATATCCCGCGTCACCTCGGCAATATAGACTGTGAGCGACAATGAGAAATGCGTGAACACATGCATCACGGGTTGATCATATTTCTTCCAACGCGCTTTTATAGGCACGCTTTCACTTAAAAGTCGTTCATCAAAGGGGGCCTCAACCCACTCCGACGTTGGCACGCCTGTCATACCGCCGAGCAATCCTTTGTCGGGGCGATCAACAAGAAGCATGGCGCCATCTTTCCGACGCACTACAAAGGCCGCGCCATATTTTTGAGGCTTCGCTTTTTTCGCCGCACGCACCGGATAAAGCGTTGCTTCATCGGCTTTATGAGCCTTGCAGTGTTTCGCGAGCGGACACTGCGCACAACGCGGTGCCTTTGGAATACAAATCGTGGCACCCAGATCCATCAGTGCTTGCGCAAAATCACCGGGTCGATCTTCGGGTATCAAAGCTTCGGTATGTTCGCGAATAAGCGCTTTCGCTTCCGCAACAGGCATGTCAATCGCATAGAGACGCGCCATCACGCGTTCAACATTGCCATCAATCGCTGCTTCGGGCTTTCCAAACGCAATCGCAGCAATCGCGCCCGCTGTATAAGCGCCAATACCGGGAAGTTTTTTCAAACCCTCAATGGTTTTAGGAAATTGGCCGCGATGTTCCTCAACAACACGCTGCGCACAGGCGTGAAGATTTCGCGCGCGTGAATAATATCCAAGACCCGCCCAAAGTCTGAGCACTTCATCACGTTCAGCACGCGCAAGATCCTCAATCGTGTGAAAGCGTTCAATGAAGGTTTCGAAATAGGGAATGACGGCTTTGACAACCGTCTGCTGCAACATAATCTCGGAAAGCCACACATGATAAGGCTTGGCGCGCTTGCCGCCTTTGGCCCGCCACGGCAAGTCGCGGGCATTCGCGTCATACCACGCGAGCAGCAACGGGGTTACGCGTGCCCCGTCCTTCCGATTGCTTCTCGTGTCTGCGCGTTTCATAATATGAATCTGAACCTCATACTGCCTTTATTTACCCATTTTTTCACGCAAGTCTTCGCCTTATGAAACGTCCCCGCCCCTTGGCCGAACTCGTCGATGAGACGATCGCGCCGGTTTTGGCCCAGCAAGGCTTCGCGTCATCCGACATTGTCGCGTCATGGCCGGAGCTTGTCGGCGAGCGCCTTGCGGCAAAATGCGAGCCGCTCAAAATCAATTGGCCGCGCAAGACCAGTAGTGCGGTCGAAGCGGAACCTGCAACTTTGGTCATCAAAGTAGAAAGCGCCTTTGCGCTCGACCTTCAACATCTGAGCCCGATTCTCATTGAGCGGGTGAATGCGCGGTATGGCTGGAAGGCCATCGGCAAGGTTCTTCTTAAACAAGGTCCCGTGCGCAAAGCCTCGGTGCCCGCCCCTTTACCGCCACCCGCGCCCGAATTTGTCGAGAAAGCGCGGACTAAGGTCGGTTCCCTCGCCGATCCGGCGCTTGAGGAGTCGCTCGTGCGTCTCGGCGCAGGGATCCTTGCACGGAAGGACCGCACCTCCTAAACCGTCTTGCCTTTTCAAGGTTACCCTTATTGATAAACCCGTTCCGTACCCGTCGATGAAAGACCGAAAGCCCATGACCTCCCGTCGCTCCGTCCTTCTCTCCCTCGCCGCCATGGGCGCTTTGGCCCCTGTCCTCAGCGCAGGCCCCGTCGCTGCTCAGGCCGCCAAAACCGACGAGCTCGCGGTCGCAGGCCCGCTCGGTGATGTCTGGCTCGGCAAGGACGACGCGAAGGTCACGATCATCGAATATGCCTCGATGACCTGCCCCCATTGCGCCCAGTTTCACCTAAAAACCTTCCCCGCCCTCAAGGAAAAATACATCGATACGGGCAAAGTCCGCTTCACTTTGCGCGAATTCCCCTTTGACCCGCTGGCGACCGCCGCCTTTATGCTCTCGCGCTGCAATGGGAACGACAAATATTATGCGATGGTCGATCTCCTCTTCGCCCAGCAGAAGAGCTGGTCCTCGGCGCCAAAACCGGCCGAGGCTCTGCTTGCGACCGTCCGACAGGCCGGTTTCACACAGGAATCTTTCGAGGCCTGCTTGAAAAACCAATCCATCTATGACGCCGTCAATTCGGTTCGAGAACGGGGCGATAAAGCATTCGGCGTCGACTCGACGCCAACATTTTTTATCAACGGACAGAAGAGTAGCGGGTCGTTAAGCGTTGAGGAACTTGATAAAATCCTCTCCCCACTGGTTGGGGGCTAAAAGCGCACGCACTCCCCTCGGAGCGCGGCGATGAAACTTACGTCTTTAAAGATCACTGGGTTTAAATCCTTCGTTGATCCCACAGAATTCCTGATCGAGCCCGGTTTAACCGGCGTTGTCGGGCCGAATGGCTGCGGAAAGTCCAATTTGGTCGAGGCCTTGCGCTGGGTGATGGGCGAAAGCTCACACAAAAGCCTGCGCGCCTCGGGCATGGATGACGTCATTTTCAATGGCACGACAGGCCGACCGGCCCGCAATATGGCTGAGGTGACGCTCGCCATCGACAATAACGACCGCAAAGCCCCCGCCGCCTACAATGACACCGAGCTTCTCGAGGTCACCCGCCGGATCGAGCGCGAAGAAGGCTCGACCTATCGGTTGAATGGGCGCGAAATCCGCGCCCGCGATGTCCAGCTTCTGTTTGCCGATGCCGCCACCGGCGCACGCTCCCCTGCCATGGTCCGTCAGGGGCAGATTGGCGAAATCATCAATGCAAAGCCAAGCGCGCGTCGTCGTATCCTTGAAGATGCCGCCGGTATTGCCGGTTTGCATGGCCGCCGTCATGAAGCCGAATTGCGCTTGAAAGCTGCGGAAGACAATCTGCAACGTCTTGATGACGTGATGGGCCAGATTGAATCGCAGATCGACGGCCTGAAACGTCAGTCGCGCCAGGCTGAA
>CAWUMH010000105.1:0-5684 GCA_963923565.1 uncultured Alphaproteobacteria bacterium | reverse complement strand
GCGTAAAGAGATCATCAATAAGAAAATCCGATAATTCAGGCTTTTGAGCGCCCGCGTCCAGTCGCGAAATATCTAGAAGCGTTGTTAAAATTTCTTCAACTGCTTCAAGCGATGTCGCTACATTCTGAACAAGTTCCCCATCGTATTGGGCGTTGCCTTTCTCCAAGAGCGCAGATGAGTAAAGGCGCGCTGCGTTCAAGGGTTGAAGAATATCGTGGCTGGCGGCAGCCAAAAACCTTGTCTTCGAAAGATTTGCATCATCGGCTTCAGCTTTTGCGTCGGAGAGCTCACGATTAAGGCGCAATAATTCCTCAGTGCGTTCTCTTACCCGACTTTCAAGAAGTTGGTTGGCGGAGGAGAGATCCTCTTCCGCCTTTACCGTTTCCGTAATGTCGGTGTAAGTGGTAACAATACCACCATCAGGCAAATGTTCAGAGCGTACCTCAAGCCAGCGTTTGTTCGGATAGGTACGAATGCGAACGGGGTGGGTATCGTTTATAAAGCTTTCAAACCGCCGCCTAAAGTAGAAATCGCTTTTGCCCGGCCCATAAAAATTCCGCGCTGTATTATATTTTATAATGTCTTCGAGTGGTGTGCCAACATGAACAATATGGTCAGGCAGATCGAATAATGTTTGAAAAGCCCGGTTCCAACACAGAAGATTTTGGTTTGAATCAAAGACTGTCACGCCTTGTCGCGCATGATCGAGTGCATGTTGAAGAAGCTCTCTATTTTGTTGAAGCGCAGCGGAAGCTTCATCAAGAAGCTGCAAGGCATCTGATCGGGTCACATTACCTTTTGAAAGGAGCATTGACAAAATACGCCGCGAAGACGCGGCGCCGACGGCAGATGCAAGCTGAAATTCAGCGAAACGAATAATCTCAATTGTTGCCGGTTGATCATCATCCCCGATATTTCCGGGATAGGTCAAGAACGCTGAATTCGTTCGTTCAAAGCCAAGATAGCGGGCGACGACTTTCTTTAGGTCACCGATGGTAATTGATGTCCGCCATAGACGAAAATTGAAATTTTTGAGCGGATTTCTCGGATTAACAAAAAGATCGGCCTGGAGTGTCTCGATTTGGCTTGGAGATCTCAAATATGAAAATGCAATATAAAATACTAAATTCACCAAAAGACTGAAAAAGGCACCATTGGCAATCGGTGACAGTTCAGTTCCGAAAAGCGATGTCGGCTTTAATGCAGTTATACCCAGTGGCCCGGAACGCAAGAGATCATCAATTCCTAACAATCCTGGATTGGCGAGATTGGGTAATACAAGCGTATAGATCCAAACAAGAAGTCCAGAAACCAAGCCCGCTGTCGCACCGAGCGCCGTACCTCTCCGCCAGAAAAGTCCTCCGAAAAAAGAAGGGGCGATTTGTGCAATGGCGGCAAATGAGACAAGACCAATTGATGCTAAAGCCGCATCGCTTGTTGATCTGAAGTAAACAAATCCTAGAAACAGAATTACAACTATTCCGGTTCGTCTGATCCAGAGAATTTGACTGCCAAGATCGCCGGCACGATCACGAAAAAGCCGACGTCCGGTAGGCAAAAGGGGCATCACAAGATCGTTTGAGATCATGGTTCCTAGTGCAACGCATTCAACAATCACCATTGCAGTGGCAGCGGATAATCCACCGAGAAACACAATCAGAGCGATGAATCCATTCCCTGCTTTGAGGGGCAATTCAAGAATTGCCATATCGCGATCAATCATGCCGGGCGGAAAGATAAGATTAGATCCCAGAGCAATCGGGATCACAAAAAGATTGATTAAAACCAGATAGGTCGGAAACATCCATGCGGCCCGCTTCGTATCGAGCTCATCCCGATTTTCGACCATCGTCATATGAAATTGGCGCGGCAACAACAGGATGATCAAGAACGATAGAAGCATCATCGCAAGCACAGTTGTGAAACCACTGCTGCGATCCATCAGGGGCGTGATATCGGGACGTGACTGGATAAGAGTTATTAAAGGTCCAATTCCATCGAACATGCCCCAGACGACAAAAACTCCGACGGTTAGAAACGCGATAAGTTTGATGGCTGACTCAAATGCAACAGCAATAGTCAAGCCGGTGTGATGTTCGCGCGAGTCGATATGCCGCGTGCCGAATGTTACGGTGAAGCCTGCCAAGACAATCGCAACAGCCAGAGCAAGAGCACCCGATGTTGGCGTTGATACGCCTGCGACACTGCCGGGAACCGCATCAAGTAATGTTTTGAGGGAGACCGTGATCGCTTTCAGTTGTAGAGCAATATAGGGGATTGAGCCGATCACGGCGATGAGGGCCACAAGAGCCGCCACCCGCGAGCTTTTGCCATAACGTGCCGCAACAAAGTCTGAGACCGAGAGAATATTTTGAGACTTTGTGAGCTGGACGACCCGACGCACAAACCCATGGCCGAAGCCAATCACGAGAATGGGTCCGAGATAGATCCCGAGGAAATCAAGGCCCGTGAGCGAAGCGAGACCAACTGAGCCGAAAAATGTCCAAGAGGTGCAATAGACCGCTAGCGTCAGCGCATAGATTGATGACCGAAATCGACCGTTAAGCAGGCGCTCGCCGTATAAATCGCCAAAATGGGCAATCGTAAATAGGGCCGATAAATAGATCAGCGCCACCAAAATGATGACCCAGTCCGCAATCATCCGCTTTAGCCCTCGTCCCGCTCTGTCGCGCCCCGTATGATCGGGGTTTCGCGCGGAACAATTTCAGGTCGAAACCACTCTGGCAAGCAGCCCCACTTTGTGAAACATAGGGATCGTGAGTGTAGCCCCCGCGAGATGCGTGAACATGTTACGGAATTCTGACCTGATTTCTTCAATATCCCCTGAGGCTGCCGGCGTCCCGGGAAGCGG
The DNA here is from genome assembly GCA_963923565.1 of uncultured Alphaproteobacteria bacterium. Classification (GTDB taxonomy): domain Bacteria; phylum Pseudomonadota; class Alphaproteobacteria; order Rhizobiales; family Beijerinckiaceae; genus CAIUPE01. The sequence continues at coordinate 2,812 of CAWUMH010000105.1, read as the reverse complement.
CATTCTTGAAGCTGTGACTTATGGGTGGGGCCGCCCCGGCCTTATTCCGCTTTGGGCCGGCGAGGGCGATATGTCGACGCCGTCCTTTATCAGTGAGGCCTCAACACGGTCTCTTGCGGCGGGCGAGACCTTTTATACACCCAATCGGGGCATTCCGGCCTATCGCGAGGCAATCGCCCGCTACATGACATCTGTTTATGAGATGCCCTTTTCACCGGATCGTTTCCTCTGCACCATCGGCGGCATGCATGCGATGCAGATTGCGATGCGGATAGCCCTTTCAAAAGGCGATCAAGTGCTTGTTCCCTCTCCCGCATGGCCTAACTTTAATGGCGCCGCGTTGGCGATTGGCGCGGTGCCGGTTGATGTTCCTATGGGCCTCACCGGAGACAATCAAAAAGGGCGGTGGTTCCTTGATCTTGACCGGCTTGCCGATGCGGTCACGCCCCAAACGCGCGCGATTGTGATCAATTCGCCATCTAACCCGACAGGATGGACCGCGACCCCTCAAGAGCTGAAAGATGTCTTGGCTCTCGCGCGCCGTCACGGTTTGTGGATCATTGCCGATGAGATCTACAATCAGTTTGTCTTCGGAGGCGCTAAACGTGCGCCCTCATTCCATGATGTCATGGATGATGATGATCGCATCTTGTTTGTACAAACATTTTCAAAAAACTGGGCGATGACAGGCTGGCGTATCGGCTGGCTCGAATGTCCGCCAGCGCTTGCCCAAACGGCTGAAAATCTTATTCAATATTCGTCATCCGGCGTTCCCACTTTCTTGCAGCGCGGTGCCATTGCGGCCATCGATCACGGCAAAAATTTTATAGATCATCAAATTGCCCGCGCCCATGAAGGCCGTGAAATTGTTTGCAAGGCGCTTGGTGAACTCTCTAATCTCTATTTTATGGTTCCTGAAGGTGCCTTCTATTTGTATTTCCGCGTTGAGGGCGCGAGTGATTCAATGGCCCTCGCAAAATCTCTGATTGATCAAGCCAATGTTGGACTTGCACCAGGCACCGCCTTTACGAAAAGCCAAGACCCATGGCTGCGCCTCTGCTTTTTGAGAAAGGCCGATGATCTAAAGCTTGCCGTAGAAAGACTAACTACCGCCCTCAAGCCCTAGGAAGAGTGCGGACCCGACCCTCCGTGAGACGTCTGAAGGGCTAACTACGCAACCAATTCGCGTGACAGACGTTCTATCTCCATGATCTGCCAAAGGGACATTCCCTAACGGCATTGAGTTGGTTCTGGAAAATTAAGTAAAGCCAAGAGTCTGCCCAAAAACCGGAGCAGGCAACGGTTCTGCTTTGTCGGGAGTTTAGCGATGGGACAAATAAGTGTATCGGGACAGGAAGTCTATATTGCGGATAATGATTTGGCATTCAAAAGCGCGGTTGCGTCAGGTCTGGAGACCGCTGGTTATCGTGTTACCTCGTTTTCGGACGGGCCCTCGCTTCTTGCCGCGATGAGATCACGCGCTCCGGATTGTCTGCTTATTGATTTGAACGTCAAAGGAAATAGCCACTCCGATCTTTTGGGCGATCTGGGGTCGCGCGTCGCCACACCGATTGTAACTATGGCTGATGATCCCAATGTCGAATTGGCAGTCAATGCCATGAAAAAAGGTGCTTGCGATTTTGTCTCAAAGCCTTGTGCCGCTGATTCTATTGTAGGACGTATCAAACAGGTTATCGATGATCATCAAGGCGAGCCGAGTTCTAAAGTTGATCTAACACATTTTCGTGGTGGCGATCGTCTAACGCCACGCGAACGGGATGTTTTGAAAAAAATCGCTCTCGGTGCCTCAAACAAAGAAGCGGGACGACAGCTAGGTATTAGTCCTCGTACTGTAGAAGTTCATCGCGCGCGCATCATGGAAAAAATCGGTGCGCGAAATACCGCTGATCTTGTGCGGATTGTGTACTCAGCCAGCCTTTAATGTCTCTCTGATTCATTTAAGTTTGGTTGGAGTTGCGTCATGGGTTTAAATATATCCACTCACATTGATGGAAAAGTGGCCGGGCGCCCTATGGAAGTCCCGCCACGAACCGTCATCATCGACGAAGGCGATCCGGCTCGTGCCGTGTATCGGATTCAATCAGGTCACGTGATGCTTTCAAAACTGTTGCCGGATGGGCGGCGTCAGATTTTCGAGCTCCTTGGTCCGGGATCAATTTTTGGTGTCACACCGCATGAGCGTCATGACAGTGTTGCCGAATCTCTTACTGATACACGCATTTCAATTTTCGAACGTTCGGCACTTGAGAGAATGTCGAGTTTTGATAATTACATCATATATAGGTTAGAGATTCAAATCTGCGCACTTCATGATCATGCCGTCTTGCTTGGACGGAAAACCGCGACTGAGCGTGTTTCAACTTATATTCTCAATCTTGCGCAGAGCGTGCCTGAGAATGAGAATAGCTCACCGCCCCAAGCGCTTGTCATTGTGCCTATGACACGGTCAGAAATTGCTGATTATCTGGGGTTAACGCTCGAAACCGTAAGCCGCGCATTTTCACGGTTAAAGCGCCTTGGTGTCATCTCCTATGAGCGGCATGACGGCCCCATGCGCGTGGCGCTTGATCGTCTTGGTCCCCTCACAGGTACCTATTGGACGTAATCGAATAACACTGAAACGATACTCAACCGTTATACAACCGCTACACCGCTGTTGGGGTGGTGCAGGTGCCTAGCTCCGCTCCCCCGAGTCAAAAGTGAGCACCTGCGTATATTTAACCATGGCTGAACATCAACCACGGCTATCAATACACTGCGTTTTTCACGATTTCATTGATGGGGATCAAAT
>CAWUMH010000104.1:0-5712 GCA_963923565.1 uncultured Alphaproteobacteria bacterium | reverse complement strand
TCGCGCCAACGGCCATCCTCAAACGCGGCCTTTGCAGCCGCCACGGCGGCGTCGATATCAGCAGCATCGCAATCGGCGACTTGTCCTGCCACTGTGCCGTCAGCCGAAGAAATCTTGTCGAAGGTCTTGCCGCTCTTGGCAGCCACATAGTGACCATTGATGAAGGCGCGGCCCTCGGGCTTGGTGGCGCGGGCGCGGGCGATCCATTGATCCAGGGTTGTCGGGCGGTCGAGCATGGGAATCCTCACAAGATGTTATATTTTTTCTACATGAACGCGTTTAACGGCCGCGGATCAAGCCTTGAATGCCGATAAAGTGATCCAAAAAATGGGGGCGTCCCCAGCCGATAGACGCCGCTGCCCTATCATGCTAGGGAGAGCTCATGATGACCGTGAACAGGATCTCGCGACGAGAACGATGAAGCCGGACGCCGGAAGGCGCTCCGCTCCCTCTTGCCTGCGCTGAGGCAGGCTCTCCCTCCCGCGACGGGTTTGAAGCCCCATCCTGATTAAACGAGCCGACATCATGACCGATCTTCCTCTTACTATCCGCCACGAAACGCCTGCTGATGCGGGTGTGATCGAAAAACTGCATGAGCGCGCCTTCGGCCCCGGCCGGTTTGCCAAAACCGCCTATCGCTTGCGCGAGGGTATTACGCCCATTCCATCTTTGTCCTATGTGGCTCTGGTGGGGACTCTCGTTGTCGGATCTATCCGTCTCACCCCGATCATGATCGGCACAACGCCCGCTTTGTTGTTGGGTCCGCTTGCGGTTGAACAAGCCTTCTCGTCCATCGGCATCGGCATGAGCCTCATTCAGCGTGCGGTCGAAACCGCAAAGGCTGAAGGTCATAAGCTCATTCTTCTTGTGGGCGATGAGCCCTATTACAACCGCGCCGGATTTGTGGTGATGCCACAAGGCCGCGCCGAAATGCCGGGTCCGGTTGATCCCAAAAGATTATTGGCACTCGAACTTGAGCCCGATGTGCTTGCGCATGTTGCGGGTCGTGTGAGCGCGGGCGTTCTCAAAGCGGCGTGATGATTAGCGGATAAACCGCCTAAAGCCGCCCGCTTCTGCGATCCAAAGAGCAAGAAGCCCAAGGCCTAAAACGAGTAAGCCCCAGCCACCTTGCAACAACGGATAAAGCGAAAGTCCAATGAGTGTTTCGCTTTTTGTATCTTTCAACGCGATGAAGTCATCCCCCGCATAACGCGATGACTCTGCGCGGGCGATGAGTATTGGAATTTTCATATCGCCTTTGTTTTGAGCGATGCGCCGCACTGATCCGCCGGTGCTCTCTGCAAGTGGTGCGAGACGATCAAGCGTTGAGATCACGTCTTGATACTCACGCGGATTTGACGGGCCCACACTCGCAAAGGCGCTGAGAGAACCATCATTCGCTTTATAGAGTCCGGGTTCATCCGGTGTGAAGGCACCTTGCCAGAGACCAGGTGACTTTGGCTGAAGTGTTAGAGCGATGTTTTTTCCAGAAGGCGTTGTAAGTGTGATGGGGCCAATCGACTCTTTCATGCTTTGCCGTTCAATGACGACACGGCCGCCTTCACTTTTTGCGCGCAAAGCCTCTTCTTCAAGCGCGGGCTCTTTCATCAGCCAATGCGCAATATGACGCAACAAATCGAGATGCGGTCCGCCCCCACGAAAATTGCGCGCCCAAAGCCATGCGTGATCGGAGAGCAAGAGCGCGACGCGTCCTTCGCCATCGCGGCGCAATATCAGAAGCGGCAGATCCTCTGCCCCACTCATCACACTTGTTCCGGAAATTGTTCCCGTTTCAATCTGCCTCACCCATTCACCCCATTGCGGAGGCTCGCTCGCGCTGCCGGGGAGGGCGCGCGTGACGGGATGTTTTTGTCCCTCGATTGTAAGACGCGGAAGAAAGGGCGTTTCGATAATGGTGCCCGTGGGAAAAGCCGGAAGCAGATCGCGCAAAGGTGTTTCCGCGGGACTCTCCGGACTCGCAAATTCAGAGCCAGCGGCAATGAGAATTGCCCCGCCTTTTCGAACATAGCGCACCATATTGGCGAAGTAACTTGGCGGCAAAAGCGCCATATCGGCGAAGCGATCAAGAATGATCAAATCAAATTCATTGATCTTGGTGTCGAAGAGCTCTTTCGTCGGAAACGGAATGAGCGCCAATTCATTGACCGGCGTGCCATCCTGTTTCTCGGGCGGTCGCAGAATTGTGAAATGAACGAGGTCCACATTGGTGTCTGATTTCAAAATATTGCGCCATGTCCGTTCACCCTGATGCGGAATGCCAGACACAAGCAAAACATTAAGGCGGTCGCGAATGCCGTCGATTTTTGCGACAACTCGATTATTGACGCGTGTCAATTCATCGGACGCGGTTTCTGCCTCGATTTCAATTATGTTTTCACCCGCATGATCAATGCGTAGCGGTAATGAGACAGGATCACCGGGCTTTGCGCGAATGATCGCGATGAGTTTACCATCTTTATGCAATGTCAGTGGGATGAGATCGGTCTTGCCCGGATCCGTGACTTTAACGCGCAAAGTGAGATCGCGGTTCACTAGTCCAAAAGGAGGCGCTTCAACAAGCTCCACGCGACGATCACGCTCGCCCGCATAGCCTGTAATCAAAGCATGAAGGGGCGCATTGAAACCCAAACCGGATTTGTCTTTAGGGACATCCTCAATCACGCCATCACTGATTAGAATGGTCCCGCCAATCCGCTCGGGGGCTACATCGGCAAGCGCATCCCGCAAAGGTACGAAGAGCCGCGTCCCGCCATCATTCTTATCAGTGGCATCGACAAGACGCGTTTCGAATGAACCCAACGCTTCAATGCGCTTCTTTATGTCCGCGACAAGCTGATCCGTTTGCGCGGTGCGGATGGAAAGCGTTTGTGAGGCGCTGCGATCGACAACAAGAGCGACGATGCTGGTGAGCGGCTTTGTGTCTTTGATGCTGATCGTGGGATTAGAAATGACAAGCGCAAAGAGAAGAGCAAAGAGCGCGCGTAAGGTACCGCGTGATTGCCTTTTATAAATTGAAAAGGCGGCGGCTACGATAAGTGCTGCGAGCGACAGTTCAAAAAAAGGGGAAGCGAAGAGGGGTGAAAAGACAATCATCTCACCGTCCCAATCGTTCAAGGAGCGCAGGGACATGAATCTGATCGGCTTTATAATTGCCTGTCAGCGCGTAGACGACGAGATTAACGCCGGCGCGCAGAGCCATTTCCCGTTGCCGCGGCATGGACGCCTCAATCGGATAAAGCGCGCGACCGGACCGATCAATCGCCCATGCGCTCGCCCAATCATTCGAGGTGATGACAAGCGGTGACACATTATCGCTTGCACGCGCGGGGGCATCGCTTTTGCCCTGATCGGGAGGCAGGGCTTCAACCCATGTTTTTCCTTGCGCATAACGTCCAGGAAGCGTTTGCAGCAAATAGAAAGACCGCATCACAACATGGTTGGCTGGAATTTCTTCAAGGGGTGGCAGACTCAAGCCAGAGAGTAGTGATTGAAGAAACACTGTTTCTGCTGTGGTATTCGTACCATTACCCGATGCCGCATCGCGCGTATCGAACACAACGAGACCGCCATTACGCATATAGGTTTCAAGACGTGCGAGGGCCGATGCCGATGGTGTTTGCCCTTGCGCGGGCATCGGCCAATAGATCAACGGATAGAGAGCGAGTGAATCGGTCTCAAGATCAACGCCGACCGGTTCGTCTGGTTCAATCGCGGTATGATCTTGGAGAAAGAGGGAGAGGCCTTGGAGTCCTTCACGGCTTGCCTCATCAAGCGCTCCATCACCTGTAATCACATAGGCCAAACGGGTGGCCAGCGCACCCTCGCGATCTTTCGGCGATAGAGGTGTTTCACTGCGCGTGTCCGAGAAACCCGATATTGTCACGATAAGCGCGATCAAAAGAACGGCTCCTGTTTGGAACCGTGTCTTTATCGCGTTTGAGCGCAGAAGACCGAGCGTGACAAAGGTATCAATTAAAAACAGAAGCAAACCGAGGAACAGACAATAGGGCGCTAGGGACAGTGTCTGCGATGCGCCTAAGGATAGACTTGTCTTTGAGGTGGCAAGCGGAATATCCGGCAAAGCTAAGCGATCACCATCACTTAGAACGTTAATCGCAGTGTTTGCCTCTTTGGTGCCATAGAGTCCGGCAGGATGTTTGTTATTTGCGCGTTGAAGGGAGCCAAGAGTAAGCGGCTCGCCATCAAGAGAGGGCGCGCCTAAGACACCAAACCCATCAAGCGAAGCCAAAGGGGCCTGTGGTGCATTTTTTGTTTCGCCGGGTAGAATTTGTGTGAGCGCGCTTGGTGTCGCTATGCGCTTGAGCATCTCAACAAAGAGGCCCGAGACCGGTAGCGTCGACCAGGTGGGATCAGATGCGATATGAAACAATATGATCCGCCCTTGTCCCTTTTTCGCAGCGGTCACAAGCGGTGTGCCATCATCAAGCTTGGCCCAAGTGCGGTTGTTCAAATCACTATCGGGTTCCGCAAGCCATTGGCGGCGGATGGTCACGTCAGCCGGTATATCAAGACCCACGAAAGGTGAGGGTGCCACAAAAGGCGCGAGAGGGCGTGGCGACTGCCAATCCAACGCGCCCCCAAGCGCGCGGCCATCAGCGCGCAGGCGCACAGGCCAAAGCGGATCATCATTCTTTTGCGCTGTTGCTCCGGCAAAGCGAATAAGTGTGCCGCCCGCGTCAATATAAGCACTCAAGGCTTTGAGCGTTTCGGGAGAGGGAGGATTTGTATCGCCTAAGAGTATTGCATCGACTTTCGCTTCAATGAGTGAGGCAATCGCCTCGCTTTGGCCCATGCGTGGATTGAAGAGATCAACGAAAGGCGCTAGCGCCTGCTTGATATACCAAGAGGGATCAGCAAGACGATTTTTTGTTTCCCCTTCCGTTGATCCTACAAGCCCCACACGCGCGCGCCGTCCATCAGTACCGATCAACCATACAGCGCCCGCCGAGCGTTCACCTTCAATTGCAACACGCGTGATGCGGTTCAATAATTCAGTCGGAAGAGAAATTATTGCGTTTGTTTCTTGATCACGCTCCGGAAAACGAAAGGCCGCATCCCCGACCACTTGCGCTTGCGCATCATAAGCAATGATACGCCCCGGATGGTCTTGTCCCGCTGATGAGCGAACAAGACGAATTGTGAGTCCCTTTGCGTCCTGCTTCGATCCGGCAAAAGCGATGCGCTCCGGTGATGAGGAAACAACCGTTATGTTTTTCTCTGCAAAAATTTTGGAAAGTGCGACGGCGTCATCGCTAATCTTTGCTGCTTCAGGAAGAAGTACAATCTGCGCGTCAGGAAAGCGGGTAAGAAATTCGCCGATATCGCGTTCCTGCATTTGCCAAGGGGTCGCGAAGGCCAAAGGTGCAAGGCTTGCCAGTTTTCTGCGCGCGTCTGGCGCGGCGAGCGGCTCAATCGTTGAAATATTTTGTGCCGTTGCAACCAGAGCGATAGGACGCTGTGTGTCATCCGCCTCATCAATCAGGCTCTTCACGAAATCAACGCGTTCATTCCAGTCGGGTGCTGATGACCATCCATTGTCGAGAATGATGAGCAGAGGCGATGTGCCGCTAAAGTTAAGCTTCTGCGACACAAGTTTTGGCCCTGCCATCGCAACAATGAGAAAAGTGGCAAGGGCGAGGCGTAACAGCAAGATCCAGAGCGGTGTACGAC
>CAWUMH010000103.1:0-5716 GCA_963923565.1 uncultured Alphaproteobacteria bacterium | reverse complement strand
ATACCGGTCACACTGCCGAGCAAAGCGAAACCGACAATATCCATCTCTTTGCGCGAGACGACTAAAGCGCCTGTTACAGAGAAAATGCAGATCCCGAACCAATCGAGAAGAGTGATGAGGTGCTGAACCATAAGGTTTATCTAGCTCATATCGTTAGAAGTAAAAGGCAGAATCATGATGCGCAAACTATATTTTGTCTTCAAAGCCTATCAGCAATGTTTTCTCACTCATCATAACTGCAATTTGTGAGAATTGCTCCCCAATGTCTTAAAAAAGGCCTCGAAATTTATCCTGGTCTAAAAAATTCTAAATAAAATAGATCACGACGATCGTTAAAGCGGTAGCTGCAATCGCGTTCAGGGCAAACATCATACCTATGACGCGGAAGCTAAAATTCTCCTATATATTCGAAACACCCCAAGCATGAATAACTCGATCACAAAAAATGCAAGGCATAAGAAGTGAATAACGATGTGAAGTATACCTCGTAGCTCAGCAAAGGAGATTAAAAGCAAAGCGAAAGAAACATATTCGACAAAATTAGCGTAAACGCGCGAAAGGCGATCAAGAACCTTATCACCACCGACCCCTATAGTGACTTTAGCGGAGCGGCGTGTGCGAATTGTTCGAATAGACAAAAGAAGAAATAGGCAGGCAAACAGCGTGGTATATGCCGGCACAATTATTATTCGATACTCCTGATTTTTGCCTTGAAAGGTTGGAGTATCGCTTTTGGTTTTTCATAACTCAAATTAATAATGCCCCGCCAGTGCGGGGCATTATCTCTTCAGGCTCTTTCACCATTAATTTAAAAACTCGACAGCGCCCGTATCGAGATCATAGCGCGCATAAACAACTTTAAGCTTGCCGCCATGCGCGAGCTCTTTGACGATTTCGCTTTCAGCCATAACTTTCTGAGCGTTCAAGCGCGCATTCTCGCGAACTGAAAGATCGACAAAGTCTCCGCTCTTACCCTTCATTGCTTTCGCGGCGGGAACGATGGCATCAACCATCGGTTTGATTGAACCCGGAAGCTTTGCATCCTTCTCGACGACATCACAGGCCGCTTGCACCGCACCGCAGCGGCTATGCCCCATCACCACAACAAGGGGCGAACCAAGATGTTCGGCACCATATTCGATTGTGCCCATAACAGCCGTATCGGCAACATTACCAGCGTTACGGCAAACAAAGAGTTCCCCAAGACCGACACCGCCAAATATCAATTCTGGCGACACGCGGCTATCGGCACATGTCAAAATCGTTGCCCAAGGCGATTGGCCTTTGGCGACCGCAGAACGATTATTGGTCAGTTCAGCGGCACAAAGTTGCGGCGCACTTACAAATTTCTGATTGCCTGCCTTTAACTTCGCAAGCGCCTCATCAGCACTCATGCTCGTCTTTGCAAAACTGGGGCTCAAGGCGCCGCCAACGGCCCAATATCCGGCAGCTGCGGCCCCAGCCGCTGCATAACTCATGAACTTACGACGGCTCATTTTTACGCATTCAAAACACATATAAAACTCCACTGATTACTTTCGTTACAACAACAGGCAATGACTGAAATTGTCCCAATGCCATGCCTTGAACTCTCTCAACAATCCGAATCTTTAATGTAATCCTTGTTCAATGTCCAAAAATCGCCTGATAGATTCTCATTCATCTTTGCTGCATCGCAATATATTCTGATTCTGCGACTTTCGTGGGACGCGTTGGCCTTATGCACTCTTCTCGGTCGAGGCGACGTACGGACGTTTCTTAGGGGCGCAATCAAGCCAAAAGACCGGTTTCAGCTTGATCAAATTATTGAGAGCCTAACCGCAAGATAGGATCGGAATGTAACGATCCGCGCATAGCCGATCTTACTGACGACTGGCCGGCAAAGCGACGGGAGAAGACTCAGACCCGTGCTTCAGCCCTTGCCCGCATTCGGTTCCAGAAGACCCGCGCCCTATTTTTATAAAGGTCTTTATTTCTATGACTTTACTATATTTTATGAAAATTTTGTGACAGTCTTTTGGACCTTCCGATTGAAAGTCCGATTGGATAACGGGGTAGCTTAAATGGCCGGTCATACGGTTTTGTTGAATATGTTGGGAGGAATATGTCTCCTTCTGTGGGCAACTCGCATGGTGAAAACTGGCGTCATGCGAGCCTTTGGAGAGAAGTTTAGGCAATCCATTGGACATGCAACCCGGCGCCCCCTTATCGCCTGCCTAACGGGAATGGGAGTAGCCGCTGCGGTGCAAAGCTCGTCGGCCACAGCTCTCATTGTCATATCCTTCATCGAGCGTAGCTTAATTCCATTATCGACCGGTTTGGCGGTGATGCTCGGTGCGGACATCGGATCAACGCTGGTCGTTCAGTCACTTTCATTTAAATTTACAGCTCTGGTACCCGCCTTACTCTGCGTTGGCTTTCTTGCTTTTATGCTCTCAAATTCATCGCTTCTTCAGCAGATGGGTCGGATCATTATTGGCTTAAGCCTTATGATTCTCTCACTCGGGATGGTTGTCAGTGCGAGTACAACTCTGCGCGAAAGCGCTTTGTTTTCACTGATTTTGCAGCGATTAGGTGATGACGTCTTTTTAACTGTTGTGCTTGGCGCAATGTTGACTTGGATCTTTCACTCGAGCGTTGCCTTTATTTTGCTTATTGCCTCACTTGCCGGCTCAGGCGCGATCGCGGTTTCTGTCGCTATCGGTTTAGTGCTGGGCGCCAATATCGGATCAGGACTAATTCCCATTGGATTATCTTTAAGTGCTCCCGCAAGCGTTCGGCGCGTTCTTTATGGGAATTTAGCATTTCGGCTCTTAGGCGCTTCCCTGGCAATCATTTTCATCAACGAGCTCCTTCCCCTTCTCCCCCAAATTGAATCCGAACCCGCAAGACAAATTGCAAATTTTCATTCACTCTTTAACGTCGCGCTTGCATTGATGTTTTTGCCCTTCACATCATTCGCGGCAAATCTTCTCACTTCACTCATACCCGAAACGATAGGCAAAGAACCCGGTCATCCAGAATATCTCGACGATGCGCTTTTGGTTCGCCCTGCCTTGGCAATTTCAAGCGCCTCGCGCGAGGTTATGAATCTCTCCAGCATAGTAGAAACCATGCTGCGCGAAGTTATTCTTGCCTTTGGAAAAGAAGGCGCAAAGCGGCGTGAAAAAATCAAAGAACTCGATGTACCCGTCGACCGCTTACATGAAGCCATTAAGCTATATCTGACGCGATTGATGCGACAACCTCTCTCGGAAGAGGACAGCCGTAAAACGTTCAATCTCATCGTGTATACGACCAATCTTGAACATATTGGTGACATTATCGATAAAAGCCTCTTAGAGTTGGCAGCCAAAATGCAGCGTCAACATCTGACTTTTTCCGATGAAGGCTGGAACGAAATTTCTACGCTTCACGCCCGCATCGTTGATCAGATGCGCCTTGCTATTACGGTCTTCATGACGGGTGATCATGATATGGCGCGAGAACTGGTGGCAGAGAAAGATAAAATCCGGAAGGCGGAGAAACAAGCTGCTGAAAGTCATTTCGGTCGGCTTCGCGATGGAACGCTCGCGTCCATTGAAACCACAGCACTCCATCTCGATATCATCAGAGACCTTAAGCGCATTAATGCGCATATCACGTCAGTTGCTTATCCCATTTTGGAAGCAACAGGTGCCATAAGCGAAAGCCGCTTGAAGATGACAACGCAAAAAACGGACACGGCAACCGCTTACGCAAAAAGCCCCGCGTGAACGGGGCTTGAAGCAATCTTATAAATCTTGAGATCTATGCGACGCTCGGGCGAGCGTCGAACGCATCACTTAGCCCTGACGCGCCTTGTAGCGCTTCTGCGTCTTGTTGATGATGTAGATGCGGCCCTTGCGGCGAACCAACTGGTTGTCGCGATGACGCTCGCGAAGGCTCTTGAGGCTGTTGCGGATCTTCATGACCGTATCCTATCCAAATTCGATGCGGTTGCCCGCGAGTTCATTCATTCCAATTCAGATCGGGCCGTTTCCGACACGCGATCCTCAAGAAACCATCACCACATGGTGGGCGCGACAGGGATCGAACCTGTGACCCCTACCATGTCAAGGTAGTGCTCTACCGCTGAGCTACGCGCCCGTCACAGGGGAACCCCCACGAAGGTGTCGGGTGCCTATACCGACTGCGCCCTGCCGATGCAAGCGGGCGGGGGCCAAAAAATACCCTATTCAGCCAATCAAGCCGCTTCGAGCAGCTTTTCCACCTCATGGACGAGATCTTTGAGATGGAAGGGTTTTGACAGAATTTTGGCGTCTTTAGGGGTTTCAGCGTCCGGATTAAGCGCCACAGCCGCGAATCCCGTGATGAACATCACTTTGATATCGGGGTCGAGTTCGGTCGCCCGGCGGGCGAGCTCAATCCCGTCCATCTCGGGCATGACAATATCGGTCAAAAGGAGCTCAAAAGGCTCTTCACGCAGCCGATTATAGGCGGAAAGCCCATTATCATAGGACGCCACCTGAAAACCGGCCTGTTCGAGCGCACGAACAAGGAACCGGCGCATGTCATTGTCGTCCTCTGCCAAGAGGATGCGCCGTGTGAGCGCCTGGTCGATCATCATCTGCCCCCGTAATCTCGCCCGTATCAAACCTATAACCGGTAAATAACCCGTGAAGGTCTTTTGCGAGCGCGACGTTTCGCCCTTATGGACAGAGTCAAAGGTTAAGCGCAGATTTAATGCGAGCCAAGCCGGGACACGCCCGAGCGTAAGGGATTTTCGAAACCATTATGACCACCGGTCTCGAGCAGTTTTTCGATCCCCCCTTCCGGATCCGGCATCCGGAGAACGGGCCTGCCGCGCTGTTGTTCAATTCGCCCCATTCGGGCCGGATTTACCCCGAGGCTTTTCTGGCGGCCTCGCGTCTCGATCCGCTGGCCTTGCGCCGGTCGGAAGACATGGATGTTGATCATCTCTTCGCGGACGTCATCGCTGCGGGCGCGTCTTTGATGACGGTGGAATTCCCGCGCGCTTATTGTGACGTCAATCGCGAGCCCTATGAGCTTGATCCAAAAATGTTTGCGGAACGGCTGCCGCCTTATGTCAACACGGCGTCGTTGCGGGTGGCGAGCGGGCTTGGCACAATTCCTCGAACGGTCGGTGATGGCCAAGACATCTATCGGGGATCACTCCCGATTGCTGAAGCCTTTGATCGCATCGAATGTCTCTATAAACCATATCACCGCGCGCTTTCTCGCCAATTGACAACGTCGCATCGACGCTACGGATTTGCGTTATTGGTTGATTGCCATTCCATGCCCTCAGCCGCTGTAACGCGCTCGGAAAGCTATCGCTGTGATATTGTTATTGGCGACCGTTTTGGCACGAGTGCTGATCCCGATATTCCGGACAGGATCGAAGCCTATCTGCGTAACTGCGGCTATCAAGTTGCACGCAACCGGCCATATGCCGGTGGCTTCATCACCGAACATCACGGCGCCCCCGCAACCGGCATTCATGCTCTTCAGATTGAGGTCAATCGTGCCCTCTATATGGATGAGCGGCGAATGGAGCGGCTGCCGAATTTCGAGCGATTAAGAATGGATCTCGCCGGCATGGCGCATGATCTGGCGGATTTGGTGTCCGATTTTATCCGGCCCGAATGCCTTGCGGCGGAATAGACAAAGCCCCTAACAGGCGGCCCAAAGCAACCAGATAAAAAAGAGGCCG
>CAWUMH010000102.1:0-5723 GCA_963923565.1 uncultured Alphaproteobacteria bacterium | reverse complement strand
TGCGATTTCCTGTCGCGTTGCGGCGGTAGGTTTGCTAAAAGCGCGCCCGCACCAGAAGGATCAGGCGCTGTGTCCACCCCGTCCAAAGCCGAGCCCGTTACAAGCCTATTCGAAGCGGCCGGCTATTCCCGGATCGAGCCGGATATCTTGCAGCCTGCGGATATCTTTCTCGATTTATCGGGCGAGGAAATTCGCCATCGTCTGCTTCTGACCTATGACAATGAAGGCCGTGAATGGGCTCTTCGTCCGGAATTCACCATTCCGGTTGCGCGCTCCTATCTTGCCGCTGGTTCGCTCAATGAAGCGGGTTTCAGTTATTACGGGCCGGTATTCCGAGCGCGGCCGGGTGAGCCGACTGAGTTTATTCAAGCAGGGATCGAGTCCTTTGGCCGGCAGGATTCAGAAGCCGCCGATGCTGAAATTTTAGCGCGAGCTGTCGAGGCGCTCAAGGCGGTTGGTGAAACGCGTTATGACATCCGCTTAGGTGATATGGGGCTCTTCACGGCTTTGCTCGATGCGTTGGGTTTGCCCGCCGTTTGGCAACGTCGTGTGCGCCGCGCTTTTGCGAAGGGTACGCTCGATGTCACAACGCTTGCCGCGATGGTAAATGAAGACATTGAACCGAGCGAACATGCAGGGCTTCTCAAAGCGATGCAGGGACAAGATCCACGCGCGGCACGAGGTTTTGTGGAAGATCTTTTGAAGATTGCGGGCATCTCTTCTGTTGGCGGACGCAGCGCGGGCGAAATTGCCGAGCGGTTTCTCGCCCAAGCGGCGCGCGAAGATGAAGGCACGCTGTCCGACGACGCACGCGCGGTGCTTGCCAAATTTATCGCCATTGAAGGCGATCCGGATTCAGCAGCAGAAGCGTTACGTGCTTTAGTTGATGACGCTCAACTTGATCTTGATAAAACGCTTGATGCGTTTGAGACTCGCGCAGGTTTTTTTGCCGCGCGCGGCGTTGCCCTTTCCGATATCTTTTTCTCGGCACGGTTTGGCCGCAATCTCGATTATTATACCGGTGCCGTTTTTGAAATTCGGCGGAAGAGTGATCAGCGCGTGTTAGTCGGCGGCGGTCGTTATGACCGACTTTTGAATTTACTTGGGGCACCCACGTCTATTCCCGCTGTGGGTTGCGCGGTGTTTATTGATCGGTTGCAGGGAGGCGCGGCATGAATGCGTCGCGTTACGATGAGCCGCTTCTGATTGCGTTGCCGTCAAAAGGCCGCTTGCAGGAAAACGCTTTTGCGTTTTTCGCACGGGCAGGGCTGGCACTTGTTCAATCGCGCGGTGCGCGAGATTATCGCGGTGCGATTGACGGCATGAAGGATGTCGAAGTTCTCTTTTTATCGGCATCTGAAATTGCGCGCGAGCTTGCCTCTGGTGGCGTCCATTTCGGGATTACCGGTGAAGATCTGATCCGCGAATCCATTGCCGATGCTGATCAGCGTCTTGAACTTGTTGCGCCGCTCGGCTTTGGCCATGCCAATGTCGTTGTCGCCGTGCCGCAAGCCTGGATTGATGTGCGCTCAATGGCGGATCTCGAAGATGTAGCGTCCGCTTTCCGGCAACGGCACGGCCGCAAAATGCGCGTCGCGACAAAATATATCAATCTCACACGCCGCTATTTTGCGGAGCATGGTGTTACAGATTATCGCATTGTTGAAAGCTTAGGCGCGACTGAAGGCGCGCCCGCAGCAGGCACGGCCGAGTTGATCGTCGATATCACGACAACGGGAGCAACGCTGCAAGCCAATGCGCTCAAAGTGCTTGATGATGGTGTTATGCTGAAAAGCGAAGCCAATCTTGTCGCTTCGCTTTCTGCCACATGGAGCCCGACGCAACGTCGTCTCGCGCGGTCCATGCTCGCGCGTATTGCGGCAGAAGAAGAAGCGCGGATGAATCGTGCGGTAAGAGCTGCGTTTCGTAATGTGCCGGCTACTCTTGCGGCGGAAGCCATGACGCGCTTTGGCGTTGTGGTGGTGGCCTCGCAGGATGATGAGATTGCTTTTCACTGCCCGAAAAAGAAAATCTTTGATGTCAGTGAATGGCTTATTGCATCGGGTGCAGCGCGCGTCTCGGTCGCACAGCTGGATTATGTTTTCACATCGACCAACGCGCTTGCCGATCGCCTTGATCAGCGGTTAGGTCTTTAGTCGATGGATTTTGGTAGAGTATAAGCGTTAGGAATGGGACAGAGGTGATCGGATGAAACGCTTTAGAGGTGCTGGCAGAGGTCTATTGATCGCCCTTATTTTGGGTGGGTATGTTGTGCCTGCACTTGCACAAGACCAACCTGCAGCAGGCGCAAAGTCCGGCGCATTAACGCCGATGCAGCCGAAACAATTCCCTGTCGGTGTGCAATGGGTGCTTGTCAGTTTGAACGGAAAATCCGTGGGTCTCAATCAACCGACTCTTCAACTTGACGCACAATTGCGCATGCGCGGCTTTAGCGGGTGCAATACATTTTCAGCCGTTGCCTATCCTCTAAAAAATCAAGGCTTGGCAGTTGGTCCCATTGCCTTAACTCGTAAAGAATGCGCGAAAGCCGAGATGGATCTCGAGAAGGCCTATCTTCTCGGCTTGCGTACGACAGGCAAATGGGAAGAGCGTGACGGAAGTCTTCTTCTTGTTGGGCAAGCGGGCGAATTGAAATTCGACCGCGCTTTGTTCTGAAGATGAAGTTTAAAGTTCACGTGGCGTGAAAAGTCCCTTCTCGCTGCTCTCAATACGAATTGAACGAGCGTGAAACGCTTTCAAGCTCGAGCGATGACCGATTGAAATGATCGTTGCGCCGGGCAAATTGACTTTCAGCATTTCATAAAGTCGATTTTCACTGTCTTCATCAAGCGCGCTTGTGGCTTCATCGAGAAAGAGCCAATCGGGTTTAGCGAGCAGCGCGCGTGCCATAGCGATGCGTTGCTGTTCGCCGCCCGAGAGGCGTTGTGCCCATGTCGCTTCTTCATCAAGTGCCGATGATAATTTTCCGAGGCCGACGCGATTTAGCGCGGCAAGCAGCGCGTCATCAGAAAAAAAATCAGGTGCCGCAGGATAAGAGATGACCGCACGCAACGATCCCTGCGGCAGATACGGCTTTTGCGGCAACAGCATCAGCGAGGCATGTTCAGGAAAACTGATACGGCCATGACCATAAGGCCAGATGCCAGCGAGCGCGCGCAGCAAGGTTGATTTACCTGAGCCCGAGGGACCCGAGATCAAAACAGAATCGCCTTGGCGGAAGGACAGATCGGCTTCCATAACAGGCGTGCCATTAGGTAATGATAACCGGAGCGCTTCAACACGAAGATCCGTCGTTGGTTCTGTTATCCGTGCGATGTGTGGCGGTATGGTGCCGAGTGCGCGTGCGGAGGCGAGCGCGGAATCGAAGCTTGTTAGACGACGAACGACCGAAAGGTAATCGGCAACCGATGTATAGGCATCAATGAAATAGCTGAGCGCACCTTCTACGCGTCCAAACGCGCTTGCGGTTTGGGTGAGTGTGCCGAGTTGAATCTTGCCAGTGAAGTAGAAGGGTGCGGCGACGATATAGGGAATGAAGGGGCTAATCTGGCCATAGAAAGCGGTGAAGGCCATGAGTATTTTCCGCACAGAGACGATGGCGAGAAAATTACGGATGACATCGCCGAAGCGTGTCATCAAGAGACTTTTCTCCGTCGGTTCGCCACGCAGAAGTGCTACTTGCTCGGCATATTCACGCAAACGCGCGAGCGAGAAGCGGAAGCTCGCTTCATATTTTTGTTGGTTGAAATAAAGCCCGATCAAGCGACGACCGATGAGGTGTGTCAAAAGTGTTCCGACGCCCGAATAAAGACATGCGATCCAAAACAGAAACCCGGGAATCGCGATCTCGGTTCCAGGAATGGTAAAGTTTGATGAGATTGACCAAAGAATAATTGAAAAGGATACGAGCGAACTGATGGTCGCGATCAACGAGATCGATAAATTATAGGTGCGATTGATGAACATATCGACATCATCCGCAATACGTTGATCGGGGTTGTCTGCGTCGCTGGCTTGAAGGGCTAACCGATAATGACCACCGTCACCGAGCCAGTCGCCGACATAGCGTTCTGTGAGCCAACGCCGCCAGCGGATGATCAATTGCGACTGGATGACATATTCGACAATTGCTGAGACGATATAAATCAACGCCCAGAACAGGAACACTGTATAAAGCAACCGCCAAAACAACTCGCCATTCTTTTCTTCAAGCGCGTTGAACCAATCGCGGTTAAAATATGAAAGGCGTACGGAAATACCAACTTGCGCCTGATTGATCAAAACAAGAAAGGTGATGAATCCTCGTGCAAGCGTTTGTTCGCGGATTGTAAAAGCAGGCAGGGGCCAAGGCCGGACGGTGACTTTTGTATTGCCGTCAAAATAACGGTCCGCGATACGCATGATCGACGCAATGCCTGGTACATATGAAATTGAATGAATAATGATGCCGAACACGCCGACGGTGATCGGCAAACTGTCGGGCGGCAGGAAAGCCGATAAAGACTGAGGCCACAACGCACGTTCGGCGAGCGTGAACATCGTACCAAATACAACGAATTCAGTTGCGAAGACGGCCGCAAGAATTTGTAAGAAGCGCGACATCGTAGCCCCGCGCCATGTGGTCGCCGCAAGGACGGCGCCGACTATGGCGAGATCTAATCCGTCAGTTGTTCCATTTAGCGCTGAAAGTCCAAAGAGGGCCAGTGACAGAAGAGCAACGAGTGTGGCGAGCCGATGCATGATGGCGTTCATTTCCTTATGAGGGAGGGTAGTGCTCGTTACAATGTAAAGCGGGCAAGGCGTGAAGGTAGCTCATTTATGGAGTCAACGCCGACATTGGCGAAAGCAAGGCGAAGATGGCCGTCTTGTCCGGGTCCGAAATAAGGGCCCGGTAAACCAAGTACGCCGCGATGGGCGGCGAGCGCCTCGGCAACAACTCGGGCCGATTGGCCTTTGAACGGATGGGCAACATAAGCGAAGTAAGCACCAATTGATTCAAGCTTCCATCCGTTGAGTGACGTCATCGCTGCTCGGAATGCTTGAGCGCGGCGGGCAATCTCGGCGGTATTGTTCTGCCGCCAAGCGCCAAGCGCGGGAATGGCATAGGAGAGAGCGGCTTGTGCGGCGCGTGGTGCGCAGATTTGCACGCAATCAATGACTTTCCCGACTTCTTCCAGAATGGCTTGGCCGCCGATGATTGCACCGACGCGATGGCCCGGCACGCAATAGGATTTTGAAAAACTATAGAGCGAGATGACATGATCACGCCATGCAGGAGTCATAAACAGATCATGCGGCGCGCCCTCGTCACGATTTAAAAAATCGCGATAGGTTTCATCGATCACGAGCCAGATATTTTTCCGCTGCGCCAGAGCCAAAAACGCTTCGAGTGTTTCGCGCGGATAAATCGCGCCCGTGGGATTATTCGGTGTAACGAGAACAATTGCGCGTGTCTTTGGATCAATCAGGCGCTCAGCATCTTCTACCGAGGGCACGAACCTATTTTCTGCCCGACAGGCCAAAGCGCGTGGTTCAACGCCGAGCATGTCGAGCGTCATTTGGTGATTGAAATACCACGGCGAGGGAAGAATGACATTGTCACCCGCTTTCGCGAGCGACATCATCGTCAATACGAAAGCCTGATTACATCCGGATGTGATCATCACATCGTGGTGATCAAGTGTTCCACGGTAGAGCGTATT
>CAWUMH010000101.1:0-5850 GCA_963923565.1 uncultured Alphaproteobacteria bacterium | reverse complement strand
CATATGACGGTGCGTGAAAACATCGCTTTTGGGTTGAAGATGGCGAAAACGCCGAAAGCCGAAATCGACGCGCGGACCAACAAGGCGGCTGATCTGCTGCAGCTCAAAGATTATCTTGATCGGCGTCCCGCACAACTCTCTGGTGGTCAACGTCAGCGCGTTGCGATTGGTCGCGCGATTGTGCGCGAGCCGGATGTGTTTTTGTTTGACGAGCCTTTATCGAATCTTGATGCCGCGTTGCGTGTGCAGATGCGCATTGAAATCGCCAAACTCCATAATGATCTCAAGGCCACAATGATCTATGTCACGCATGATCAGGTTGAAGCCATGACCATGGCCGACAAGATCGTTGTGTTGAATTCAGGTCGTATTGAACAAGTGGGCAGCCCGCTTGAGCTCTATCATCGTCCGAACAATCTTTTCGTTGCGACCTTTATTGGCAGTCCGAAGATGAATCTAATGCCGGGCGAAGTGACCGATGTGGCGAATGGCGTGGCCAGCGTGTTGTTGCAAGGCGGCGCAACTGTTGCGGTCGATACACATGGCAAGACGTTGCCGAAAGGCAAAGTGACACTGGGCATTCGTCCCGAACATATTGAATTGGTTGCAGCAGGCGCTCCAAATTCGCTTTCAGGTAAAGTAACACTCTCCGAACATCTTGGGGGTGAAACGATGCTCTATGTCGAGACAGGCGCTCTGGCACAGTGTGTTGTGAAGGCGGATGGTCTGGCACGGCAGAAGATTGGTGAGGCTGTCACCATCGCTTTGCCGTCAAATGTTTGCCATCTATTCGATGCTGACGGCTGCGCGCTGGTTAATGGCTCATTGATCTGAGCCATCACCACTATCACTTATTTTTCATAGAGATCGCGGTCGAGGTTGAATTTCGCATCAACCGCTGTGATGGCTGTCGTCAGCAACGCGCTCAATTGGACAAGATCATTCACATCGCAAACCTCAAGCGATGAATGCGTGTAGCGGCACGGAAAGCCCATATCGATCACGGCAACACCTGCACCGACGAGCTGCACATAGGATGATTCCGTCAGCGCACCAATATGAACGCTGCGTTGCAAAGGAATCTTCGCGTGCTTTGCCGCACGATTCATCAAGTCAACAATAGCGGGATGCGGAATTGTACCATTGAGCGTGCCGCGCCCATGGAAACTGTAAAGGCCCATCGCGGGGCCGCCACCGAGTTTGATGTCGCCGCGCGAAGCCATATCAGGCGTGTCATTGGCGAGAATAAGATCAATTTGAATCGCAATGTCGGGCATCAAAGTTTGCGCGGCTGTTACCGCACCGCGCAGATTGAATTCTTCCTGTACCGAGAAAACGATATGAACCGTCGGACGCTTTTTTGCTTCAAGTAAAGCGCGGGCGACTTCGAGAATGACTGCGCATCCTGCGCGATCATCAACTGCGGTACCCGCGATGCGATCATCGGCCAGTTTGACGATATGCGGACGATAGACAACCGGTGTGCCGATATCGATGCCCGCTGCGAGAACCGCTTCCGCAGAGGTAAACCCAGCATCGATATAGACTTCTTGATAGGGCACAACACGATATTTTTCATCCGGGGTTGTGGCGTGATGACTCTTGTTTGCGATCAGACCCGGAACATCTTTTCCTTCGCTCACGCATAACAACACCTCTTGTGAGGCGAGTGCGCGTTCGGGCACACCGCCAACACGCTCGACACGGATCAATCCGTTCGATTCGATTTTACGAACCATCAGACCGAGTTGATCCATATGCGCATAGAGCATGATTTCAGGAGTGTTCTTGTCGCCCTCAATCGTGGCAATCAGATTGCCCAGACGATCCGTCCAATGCGCAACGCCCATCGCCTCAAGATCGCGCGTGATGTGACGACGCACGCGGCCTTCATAGCCGCAGAGACCTGGGATCATCATCAATTGCTCGAGCGATTGCGCGAGGCGCGCTTTCGGCGTTGTGGGCTTTGCGTGCTTGGCCATGCGATCAGTTCTTTCGTGCAGCGCGCGCGCGATCCATAAAATCTTTCGCGCGCTCGGGATCAACCGGCTTCCACGTATCGCCATCAATCTTCAAAGACGAGCCGACAATGCAGCCGTCGGCAATTTTCAGGACATCCGCGATGGTCGCGTGTTTGACTCCCGTATTGGCGAGCACCGGCGTAGTCGGCAAAACTTTTTTGACCGATTCAAGATCCGTCATCGCTGCCGCTTCGCCCGTGATGGCGCCGGAAACAAGGATTGCATCGGGAATGCTCGAGAACACGGCGCTGCGCGCGCGATCAGCAAGGCTGCGCCGATCAAGCGAATCCGCAAATTCGGCCGAGACATTATAGAGCATCGCAAGATCGCTGCGGTGAAGACGATCGCGATAGCGCATCGCTGCGCCCGCATCCGGAGTCCATGGTCCCATATCGGACGCATAGGTGCCGGTGAAAATCTCGCGCACAAAAGCAGCGCCTGTTGCGGCGGACAACGCAATCGTGCTCATCGGATCCCACAACACATTGACGCCGAAGGGGACTGTGATTTCGGATTTCAAACGACCGATCACATAGGCCATGGTCGCGGTCGAAGCGCTATCGACATTGAATTCATAAGGCCGATCATTTTCATTGCCGAACATGATCGCATCAACGCCAGCGGCTTGCAGGGCCTTCAAATCTTTGTGTGCGCCTTCAACAAGACCTTCAAGCCCCGCTTTTGCATCGAACAGAGGTGCGCCGGGCAATGCGCCCAAATGCACCATGGCGATGACAGGTTTTTTATCGCCGAATACGGAGCGGAATCTTGCCGTCATGTTAAGGAGATCCTGAAGGGGTTACGCGTGAATTACTTTACTGCACCGGCGGTGAGGCCTTTGACGATATAGCGTTCAAGGAAAATGCCGACCAACACCAAAGGTAAAATTGCAGCGGATGAGAGTGCCGCCATCGACCACCAGCTGATGCCTTGTGAACCGGTTTGGCTTGCGACCATGACAGGCAGTGTTCTCGCATTGGTTCCGGTCAAGAGCGCCGCGAAGAAATATTCATTCCAGCATAGAACGATTGAGAGAATGAAAGCCGCAACCAAACCCGGCAAAGCGATGGGCAAAACAATGCGGAAGAACGCGCTCCAAACCGTGCAGCCGTCGACCATAGCGGCTTGTTCCAACTCAACGGGAATTGTTTCGAATTGATCGCGCGTGATCCAGATGACAATCGGCAGAACCATCAAGGTATAAACGAGAATAAGCCCCACCATATTGTCGAGAAGCGAGAGCTGCTTGTAGAGCACAAGAAACGGCATCGCGAGAACAACGGGCGGTAGAAGAAGCTGCGAGAGGAAGAAGAAGGAAATATCTTTGTTCCGCCACGGACCGAATTTATAGCGGAAGCGCGCGAGACCATAGGCGGCCGGCGCGCCAATCAAGAGCGCGAGAAATGATGCGCCGATAGAGGCGATTGCGCTGTTTAAAAAGCGCCGCATGAATTCATCACGAACGGTCGATGTTTCGAAAAACGTGTCGGGTGAAAGACCCAAGGAGCGCCAGCCTTTCCAGTCACCGGGGAATTGTGCCGTGAACGGAATGATATGGCCTTGCGTGACATTCACCGCCGTTTTGAACGAGGTCGAGAAAGTCCAATAGATCGGAAAGAGACAGATGAAGGCCCATGTCAGCAAGGCGGCATAGATCAGTACTTGCGTGCTGGCGCGGGTCCACGTCCAGGGCCCGACATGTTTCGTCGCAATGCTTTCACTCGCGCTCATGCTGCGGGCTCCCGACGCATATATTTGCCAACCACATTCAAAAGAATTGTGATGAAGATGATGATGATAATCAAATAGACTTCGGCGATCATCGTGCCATAGCCGACATTTGATCGATCACGATATTCGCGGAAGATGAAACTCGAAACCGTATCGGTTGCACCGCCGGGGCCGCCGGATGTTGTGTTGATCACGATATCGGCGAGTTTCAATTGGAAGATGATGCGCAACACAATGGTTGTGATGCTGACCGGCAACATCAGCGGGAAGGTGATGTTCCAAAACGCACGCCAACCGGTTGCGCCATCTACACGCGCGGCTTCTTGGATATCTTTCGGCATCGCCTGAAGTCCTGCGAGCAGAAGAATGATCATGAAAGGAATCCAGACCCACGCATCAAGCACCATGATCCAGAACCGCGCCATCCAGGGATTTGTAAAGAAGGCCGGATTTTCCCAACCAATATAGCGCATCAAGGAGGCGAGCGGACCGAAGCGAAATTCCATGAGCGATTTGCCGATCATCCAGCTCACCGCCACCGGTGACAACATGAAAGGCAACAGAAAGGCGATACGGAAAAAACGCCGCGCGCGGATATCGGCATTGAGAAGAAGCGCTAGTCCGAAAGCCAATGCATATTGGCCCAACACACTCACAACATAAAACACCATGTTGCGGAGCGCGTTCCAGAAATAAGGATCTGCAATCAGCGTGCGCAGATTATCAAGGCCATTAAATTTTTGACCTTCAAACGCGCTCAAATTCCAATCGGTGAAAGCGATATAGAGTCCGAAGATTGTCGGGAAGATCACCATTGCAATCGTGAAGAGAAGCGCCGGTAAAAGAAACAGCGCTTTATAGCCGGCTTCGCCGCGCGTCAGCACTTGCCCGACACCGAGTGCAATGGCCCAGAGCGCGTAAGCATAAAGTGACGGGCGCCAATCTTCAAAACCGAGATCGAACATTCCTGCAGCGCTCAAAGCCTGCATCAAAAAGACGAGGCCAAGTGCAAGGCTGGCAATGATCACAAGGCCACGACCGAGTGTGTGATGAGCGTCTGGAACCGCATGTGACATTGAAACGGAAGACGATTGGGTCATGGCCAATTCTATGGTCGAGGCCGATGCGGCCTAACTATTCAAGGGGGAGAGATAAGCACTTGTTTTAGATAAGAAGGGCTGGCGACGTCTTTCGACACCGCCAGCCTGATCCGTTTTTATCTGGTTTCTTGCAGACGCGTTATGATCAGAGGCCGAGCGATGCGCGGTAAAGCTTGATCTGCTTTTCGCGACCGATCTGATCCGTGATCTTTTCCCACGCTGCAGCAATCGCGTCCGCGCCTGCCTGTACCGATGTCTTACCGGCATAGATCTTGGCGAGTTCGTCTTCGGCAACGCTGTAGTACTGGAAGATACCTGGGATACGCGGCTCAATCGCTGCGTTCGGGTGATTGTAGCTGTCTGCTTCCGACTTCAGATAGGACGAGATGAACGCCTTATCATAGCCTGCACCGACCCACTCATCGACGTTGAAGTGTGAGTTGCGGTAAGGCTGGAAGCCTGACGGATAGGCTGCGCACCAGAGCGAGATGTCCTTGCCGCCGAGATGAGCTGCAGCGGACCAAGCGGCCTTCTGCTTCTTTGAGTCGGCATCAACACGCGCCATGACATAAACGCCCCAACCGATATAGGCCATGTTTGGCGCATAGTTTGGACCTGAAGCGAGTTTGTCCCACTTGCCTGTCTTCGCGTTATACACGTCATCCGAACCGGGAAGGATCGAGAAGCCCGTGACATCACCAACGACGGACGAGTCGGATGTTTTGGCCATCGAGCCCACGTCACCCCACCACGCAAGCATCGAGCCTGTGCCAGCAAGGAATTGCTGGAACGCGGTCGTGCCCGGATCAGCATTGAGCTGGTCAGCTGGTTCTGAAGGCAAGCAATCAACAACGTCCTGAATCGCACGGACCCAAGCTGGATTGTTGATACGGGGCTTCATCGTGTCAGCATCGAACAACCATGCCTTGTCATCCGGATGCTTGGCATAGGCCGTTGCACGCGAACCGAGGAAGTAGAAAGCGAAGCCGCCCCAACCC
>CAWUMH010000100.1:0-5987 GCA_963923565.1 uncultured Alphaproteobacteria bacterium | reverse complement strand
TCTAAGACTTGGCGCACGCTTCGGTCATGGGGCAGTGATCGACCGACAATTCGGCACAACCGATGTGCTCGTTGTCCTTCCGGTTTCGGCAATTAATCCACGCTATATTGATTATTATGGTGAAGAAGCCACCCGCTACGCGGCTTAAATAAATAATTCTGTCATTTTGTCCAAACCCTTGTAGAAAAATCTTCTCGGGGGAGAGAACGATTATGATTCCGCAGGAACTCATCCGCAAAAAGCGTGATGGCGGCTCTTTAAGCGCCGATAACATTCAAGCCTTCATCGCGGGCATGGCAGCGGGCGCCGTGACCGATGCGCAAATCGCCGCATTTGCAATGGCGGTGTATTTCAACGGCATGACACGCGACGAACGCGTGGCCCTCACCCGTGCAATGACCCACTCAGGGACTGTACTCGCTTGGGATGATTTTCCAGGACCGATCCTCGATAAACATTCGACCGGCGGTATCGGCGATACGGTCAGTCTGATCCTCGCGCCCGCCATTGCCGCATGTGGCGGCTATGTCCCGATGATTTCCGGTCGCGGCCTGGGACATACGGGCGGCACACTCGACAAGCTCGATTCCATTCCCGGTTATCACTCGCAACCGGATCTCGCTTTGTTTCGCAAAGTCGTGAAAGAAATCGGTGCAGCCATCATTGGGCAAACAAGTGATCTCGCACCTGCTGATCGGAAGCTCTATGCCATCCGCGATGTGACGGCGACGGTCGAATCAATTCCGCTCATCACCGCGTCCATTCTTTCTAAAAAGCTTGCTGCCGGTTTGAATGGTCTCGCCATGGATGTAAAGACGGGCTCTGGCGCCTTCATGTCGACGCTTGAGGGTGCGCGTGATCTCGCGCGCAGTATTGCCGATGTCGCAACCGCTGCGGGGTTACCAACAACCGCCCTCATCACTGATATGAATGAACCTTTGGCCGATGCCGCAGGTAACGCGGTTGAAGTGAAATTAGCTGTCGACCACCTCACGGGAAAGCGCATCAATCAAAGACTGCACGGCGTTACCCTTGCGCTTGGTGTTGAAATGCTGATCACGGGCGGTCTCGCTGCAAATCAAGATGACGCGCGCGCAAAACTTCAACACGCTTTTTCTTCAGGCGCTGCGGCAGAGCATTTTGCAAAAATGGTTTCCTTGCTTGGGGGACCAAATGATCTTCTTGAAAAGCCTGATTTCCATTTGCCGCAAGCACGCGTCGTTAAACCCGTGCTCGCAGACAAAGACGGTTATGTCGAACGTATTTCCACGCGCGATTTGGGAATTGCCATAATCAGTTTAGGGGGCGGGAGAACAAGAGCGGGCGATGCAATCGATCACGCGGTCGGATTAACGCGCCTTGTCGCCGTTGGTGACGCTGTTAAGCAGGGCGAGCCCCTTGCATATATCCATGCGCAAAGCGAAATTGATTTGGCTATCGCCGAACGAACAATCAAAAATTCCTATTCTCTTTCCGAAGTAAAGCCGCATAAAAGCGCATTGATTCTCGAACGCATAACGCCGGACCACCAATGAAAAAGACATTTATGATTGCCATGGGATCAGGCGATCCCGCGCCTTGGGTTAAAAGCTTCGAAACACTTCTTCCTGAATTTCATATTGCAACACTCGGTGACAAAGTTGAACCCGATCAGGTGGCTTATGCCATGACATGGTATCATCCCCCCGGTTCACTATCCGAATTCACGTCGTTGAAGGCGATTTTCTCAATGGGTGCGGGCGTTGACCATCTCTTCCGTGATCCGCAATTACCAAATGTCCCCACCGCTCGTGTTGTTGATCCCGATCTCACCAAGCGAATGACTGAATATGTCATTCTTCATGCGCTTTCTATCTTAAGGCAAACGCGTCGTTATCGACTCCAGCAAACTCAAAATCTATGGAGCGATGATGATCATCAACCTGCCGCTGGCGATGTGCGTGTCGGCATTATGGGCATGGGCGTTCTCGGACAAGATGCGGCGGAGAAGCTTTCAATTATTGGGTTTGACGTTGCCGGATGGAGCCGAAGCTCAAAATCAATAAACGGCTTAAAAGCGTTTTCAGGAGCCGCTGAGCTTCCAGCCTTTCTTGCGCGCACGGATATTCTTATCGTCCTCTTGCCTCTCACCCCCGATACGCGCGGCATTATTGATAAAACACTATTGAATGGTCTCGCGCGCGATGGCCGTGTGCCTGCGCCATCACTAATCAATGCAGGACGCGGCGGTCTACAAAAAGAGAGTGATATTCTTGAATGTCTTGAAGACGGCACGCTGCATGAAGTTGTTCTCGATGTCTTTGAGATAGAACCATTGCCCACCACCTCAGCGCTATGGTCTCACCCGCGTGTGACGATCACACCGCATAATGCATCCGTCTCCGATCCGATGGCGATTAGCCGGACAATCGCAGAACAGGTTTACCGCGTCGAAAGAGGCGAGCCGCTTCTTTATCAAGTGGATCAGAAGCGCGGTTATTAAAGCCGTTTGATACTCGTAATTGGGCCCGCATTTTTTGCAGCAATCCGGGTAACTGCTTCGCTGAGCGGTTCACTCACAACAAGCATGTGATGGCCACTCGCGTGAAGGAGCGTCTCAGCATCACGCATGATGCCGACATGACCCTTCCAGAAAATCAGATCACCACGCATTAAGCCTGAAAGCGCGGCATCTATTTCCAACGCGCCACCCAACTGCCTTTCCTGCATATCGGAATCGCGCGGCGCTCCTTGGCCAACAGCATCAAGTGCAATTTGAACAAGGCCCGAGCAATCAAGGCCTAAACTTGTTTTGCCGCCCCAATAATAAGGAACACCGATAAAGCGTTCTGCGACACTGACAAAATCAGTTTCGTATTGATCAACAGGAACAAGATGATCAGCAATTATACAATGGCCACGATGAGAAATCGCGAATTGATCTTTATGATCAACAACCGTCACCCGACTGCCGATTGATAAAGCCGCCATAGGCGGCAATTTGATGCTCGGTCCGCCATACAAAAAACTGCGCAAAACAGAAACGCGATGTGTGGGTGCAGACTCATCAAGCGTCAACGCTTTTGAGGGCACGAAGCCAACATAAGAATCCCGCTCAAGTTGACCCCAACTCCAGCCTTCATCATCGCATTCATATTCGATGAAAATCTCGCCATGGAGTGCTTCGGTATCAAGCGGCGCATCGGGATAGGGTTGACGGCGCATATCGGCTGAACCGTCGAAAACAATCTTTCTTATACCCTCGACATAAAGCGGCGCGTCGATTTGACCTTTGAGGTGGGCTGCAGCGCGGTCAGGCCGCGCGGGCGTTACGCGGCGATCAAAAGACGTCATACGCTTTGAACTCCCTCCGGCGATGAAAGCCCCTCGATGTCGTGAGGCGCAATGACATAGCGCTTCGAGCAGAAATCACAGGTCACGCCGATCATGCCGTCATCGGCCATCATTTCGCTGCGTTGTTGCGGAGAAAAGCCTTTCAGCATCGACAGAATACGATCACGCGAGCAGCGGCATTGCGCGCGCACCGGCTCCTCGTCAAAAACGCGGACGCCATTCTCGTGAAAGAGACGATAAAGCAACGCTTCACTCGAAAGCGTCGGATCAATCAATTCATGATCTTCAATCGTTTCAACGAGAGCGCGCGCTTCAATCCATGATTCATCATCGATCTGATCAAAAATTGATATACCTTCTGGCGCATCGCCCGGATGAAGATCGGCTCGCCTTTGTCGCTCTGGCGATGTCGGCATGAATTGCGCGAGTAATCCACCCGCTCGCCACATCACATCGGCACCATTTGACGACGCGACTAAAGATACGCGACCAGTTGCCAATCTCACGCGCGTTGGAATTTGTTCAGACTGGCGGAAATATTGTTGTGCAGCTTCTTCAAGTCCCTGGCCATCAAGAGCAACAATACCTTGGTATCGAGACAGATTGGCACCTTGATCAATTGTTAGTCCCAATTGACCCCGCCCCAAAGCCTCCGCCGGTGTCATACCGGGCTGCAAAAGTTCACGATCAAAATGCGCATACCCACGAACACGATCAGGCGCTTCATAATCAACTACAAGCATTGAAACTGCGCCATCGGTGCGCGCCTGTACTTGAAAGCGGCCTTCGAATTTTAACGCGCTACCGAGAAGTGATGCGAGCGCCACGGCCTGTCCCAAAAGATCGGATACGACCACAGGATAATCATGGCCTGTCAGGATTGAATCGATTGACGATCCCAGCCGCACAACCCGACCACGCAGATCGAGGGCCTCGACCGCGAAAGGCAGCACAAGATCATCTGCCATAATCAGGCCCCAAGACACCAAGCGAGCACAGACTTCTGCGCATGAAGGCGGTTCTCCGCCTCATCAAACACAACACTCTGCGGACCATCCATCACTTCATCGGTCACTTCTTCGCCGCGATGCGCCGGAAGGCAATGCATGAAAAGTGCTTTCGAAGATGCGCGCGCCATCAAAGCTGAATTGACTTGATAGGGCGCAAGAAGATTATGCCGCCGCCCCGCATCTTCATCGCCCATCGAAACCCAGCAATCGGTTACGATACAATCAGCATCTTCAGCAGCATCATGCGGGCTGCGAGTGACAGTGACACGCGCACCTTCATTGCGCGCCCAGGCAATTAATTCCGCCGAGGGCGACAAATCTTCTGGCGCTGCAATCACAAGCTGGAAATCAAAACGTGCAGCGGCATGCACCCATGACGCGAGAACATTATTCGCGTCCCCCATCCACGCCACTTTCTTGCCCTTGATTGAGCCGCGATGCTCTTCATAGGTCAGAATGTCAGCCATCACCTGGCAGGGATGAGACAATTTTGTAAGACCGTTGATCACCGGCACAGTGGCGTATTCGGCAAGCTCACGCACTTTGGCGTGATCAAGCATCCGCACCATGATGGCATCAACATAGCGCGAAAGAACGCGCGCAGTATCAGCAATCGTTTCACCACGACCAAGCTGCATTTCTGCGCCGGTCAACATGACCGTTTCGCCGCCAAGCTCACGCATACCCACATCGAATGACACACGTGTACGGGTTGAAGGCCGATCGAAAATCATCGCCAACACTTTGCCTTTGAGCGGCTTTGGGGCGTTGACTTTATCTTTGTTGCGCACCGTCTTGATGGCATGGGCTTGATCGATCAAACCCCGCAAGGCGTCCGATGAAAAATCACTCAGATCGAGAAAATGTCTTACCGTCATGATGTAGCCGCGCTCCCTGTCGCGGAGAGACCCAGATCGGCTTCAATGCGTGAACAGGCCGCATCAAGCCGATGAAGGGCGTCGTCGATAATTGTCTCATCAATGATCAAAGGTGGTAAAAGACGCACGACATTATCGCCCGCGCCCACCGTTAACATATGCTCTTGGAAAAGCGCCTTAGTGACTTCGGTATTCGGTTGCGCGGCTTTCAAGCCCACGAGCAACCCTTCACCGCGCAGCTCTGCAATCACGCGCGGGTGACGATCCTTAAGTGCTGCAAGTTTTTGTTTGAACAACAATCCCATTTTGCGCACGTGATCGAGAAAGCCGGGTGCGAGTACAACATCAAGCACGGCATTGCCGACCGCCATAGCAAGCGGATTGCCGCCGAAAGTTGTGCCATGCGAACCGGCTGTCATGCCTTTGCCGGCTTCAAGCGTCGCAAGGCATGCGCCAACAGGGAAGCCGCCGCCCAACCCCTTCGCAAGCGCCATGATATCCGGCGCGATGCCCGACTGCTGATGCGCGAAGAGATGACCCGTGCGGCCCACGCCACATTGCACTTCGTCAAAGATCAACAGGAGTCCGTGACGGTCGCATAATTCGCGCAAGCCCTTCAGACATTGCGGCGGCACAACCCGAACACCACCTTCGCCTTGAATCGGCTCAATCAGAATGGCCGCGGTTTCAGGCGTAATCGCGTTTTCAATGGCTTTATGGTCAGCGAAAGCGACTTGATCGAAGCCCTCTACTTTCGGGCCGAAGC
>CAWUMH010000099.1:0-5996 GCA_963923565.1 uncultured Alphaproteobacteria bacterium | reverse complement strand
ATGATCGATCAGAAGAGGTTGCATAGGATGCGAATATAAGCGATGCGAAGGACGATGGATCGGGGTTTAGGATAAAGGCCCGATGAACGAATTGATTTCTATATGACGCTTTCAACTGTGCAACCTGTTTATCGCTTCGCTCCTTCGCCGAATGGATATCTCCATCTTGGACATGCCTATTCGGCTCTGTTGAATTTCGAGCGTGCGCAAAAGAACGGCGGCCGTTTTCTCTTGCGCATTGAAGATATTGATCTGGGACGCTCACGGCCCGAGTTTGAACAGGCGATTTATGACGATCTCGCTTGGCTCGGGATCACATGGGAAGAACCAGTATTAAGACAATCCGAGCATCTCGCCTTTTATGCCGAAGCGATTGAAACGCTTGATAAGGGCGGCCTTCTTTATCCGTGCTTTTGCACGCGCTCAGAGCGGATGCAGAGAAGTTCGCTCTTGAAGGACCCTGATGGCGCACCGCTTTACTCTGGTCAATGCCGTCATCTTGATCCGCGTTTACGCGCAGAAAAGCTTAATGCGAATTTGCCTCACGTGAAGCGTATCGATATGGAGCGTGCACTAAAAGACTTGTCACCAGCGTTAACATTCGAAGAATTCGGATTAGACCTGAACGCGCGCATGATCGCCGCTCAACCCGAACGATGGGGTGATGCCGTATTGGCTCGTAAAGATGTGCCGACGAGTTATCATGTCAGTGTCGTGCTTGATGATGCACGACAAGGTGTGACTGATGTTCTTCGTGGGGCTGATCTACTGGCGTCAACCGATCTTCATCGCTTGTTGCAGGCATTGTTTGATTTGCCAACGCCCCGTTATCATCATCACGATCTCATTGTCGATTCTGATGGTGATAAACTCGCCAAAAGCAAAGGCTCGAAAGCCCTGCGTGATCTCAGAGCCGAAGGTGTTACACCGGCGGCGATTCGGGCGCATTTGGGGTTTTCTTGAATGGTGTGACGTTATTGATGTCGACGCTGTGCACGAGGAGGGCGCCAAGAAGCATCAGCGCGAGAGCGAAGATAACAACTGCGCTCCAGCCATCATGCGCAAAGAACCATCCCCCGGCAACGCCCGTGATACTCGAGCCTGCATAATAAAACACATGATAGAGTGACGCGGCATGTCCCTTTGACACCTCTGCCACTTGCCCCACAAGGCTGCTCGCAATCGAATGAGTGAGAAAAAATCCGAAAGTTAATGTGCCGATGCCCATAATGATTATGATGAGCGGAGACATTAGGGTGAACGCTGTTCCGATCGCCATGATAGCAAGGCCGATGAACAGGCTGGCCTTTTGTCCGAACATATCGACGAATCGTCCCGACCATGACGATGAAATCATCCCCGCGATATATGCGAGGAACAAAAAGCCGATCGCCGCTTGCCCTAAATGATAGGGCGTGGCGGTGAGGCGAAAGCTGACATAGTTAAAGAGCGCCACAAAAGCGCCCATGATCAGAAAAGCGAGTCCATAAATCATGCGCAAGGGCGGCGATGCGAGATGCGCCCGCCATGCATTGATATGAAAGCCGAACCCTACTTTCTGCTTTCTAATGAAATGTTTTGAAGGCGGAAGAAGCAAACGAAATCCGATTGCCGCGGCAAGACCCAAGATGCCCATGATCGCGATCGCCGGACGCCATTCCAACCATTCAGTCAGAACGCCTGTTACAATTCGTCCCGACATACCGCCAAAGGCGGTGCCCGCAACATAAAGACCTGTCGTGCGCGCGGCATCCGCTGGATCAAGCTCCTCGGCAAGCCAAGTCATCGCCACTGCAGGCACGCCGCCGAGTGCAAGACCTGCAAGCGCGCGCAAAGCAACAAAAAGTGTCCAGTCTGTTGTCAGGGACGCGGCGATCGTGAGAAGAGACGCCAGCCCCATGGCCACAAACATCAAACCACGACGACCCCATCCTTCGGACAGTGCGGCGGCGGCAAGAATAGCAAACGCTAACGGAGCGGTGGCAAGCGACATCGGCAAAGCGCTTGATGCGGGACTCACATGAAAAGCATCGGCAAAAATCGGCAACAAAGGTTGCACGCAATAAAGGAGCGAGAAGGTTGAAAAGCCGGCAAGAAACAAAGCGAAACTCGCGGCACGAAAGGCGCGTGATCCTCGTGTAATCCGCACCGGATCACTCAAGGCTTTACTCCCAGCACCGCAAGCCAAATCAGAATCGAAAACACAGACAGGGCGGTTGAAAGCGCAATACCGTTTGAAGCCAATTGCACACCACTTTTGTATCTCTCTGCGAAGAGATAGGCATTGATGCCGGAAGGCGCAGCAGCAAACAAAACCGCAACACCGGCCCAGACGGGCGGTACAGGAAAGACATAAAACGCGAGCGCATAAACAAAAGCAGGATGAAGTAGCAATTTGATTGCGGTTAGACTTGTCGCGAGGCTTAAACCGCCGCGAATGCCATAGCGCCACAGTGCGATGCCCATCGCAAACAAAGCGCAGGGTAGAGCGGATGCAGCAATCGAGTCGACAAGCGTCGTCACAAGCCATGGCACCGTCCATCCCGAAAGATGGAATGAGGCTGAAACGAGAATCGATAAGAGAATAGGATGCGTCAACAATTGCTTGATGACGGTTGGCCAATGCGCCGCGCGTCCTTCTATAAGTAAGGTCGCAACGGTAAACATCACGGGCAGATGTACCGCTACCAAGAGAAACAGTGGCACAGCACCCTCTTGTCCATAGGCTTGTAGAATGAGAGGAACACCGACAAGAACAGTATTTGATTGTGCTGCTGTGAACCCCGCGACCACAGTTTCGGACGGGTGAAGCGAAAAGACGTGACGCCCGAGCGCCATGCCGAGTGTCCAAACGATCGCCACCCCACCAAAATAGGCGAGCCAATAGCCCCAAGGTTGATCAGAAGGCAGCCCCGATGCGTTAAGCGTTTTGAAGATGAGACAAGGGATCGCAATCGAGAATACGAAATCTGAAAGACCGTCGCCTGTGCGATCACTCACAAGTTTAGTGAGGCGTGCAAGAAAGCCCAACCCGATAAGACCAAAGACAGGCAAGACAATGGGGACGAGAGCAAAAAGAGACATGGTTGCGCTCAATCAGGGTTGAGCGGGTTTATTGGCAACACGCACAGTGCCCGGTGCTTTCGACATGATGTCGTTGATGATGTCCTGCTGCTGTTTGAAGAGCGCAAGTTCGCTATTGTTCAGCTCTTTATTGCGCGGCAATTTGATCGCCATCGGGTCTTTGAATTCGCCCTTCACGAGCACTTCGTAATGAAGATGCGGTCCTGTCGAAAGCCCCGAGCTGCCCAGATAACCAATGACTTGGCCTTGGCGTACGCGTACCCCTTCAGTGACGCCTTTTGCAAAAGCTGAAAGATGCGAATAGGTTGTTACGAAATCATAAGCATGTTGAATTTCAATATGGCGCCCATAGCCCGTATCCCAATCGGCCCAAGTGATGACGCCATCACCTGCTGCCAAAATGGGCGTGCCGACTTTATTGGCCCAGTCGACGCCAGAATGAAGACGTTCCACTTTCAAGATTGGATGATAGCGCATGCCATAACCGGATCGGAATATGCCTTCGGTGATAGGTTTGCGCATCAGGAATTTACGATTGGATTTGCCCTGTTCGTCAAAATAATCGAGACTGTTTTCATCCGGCGCGCGATAACGATAATAGCGTTTGGTAATACCAGAAACCGATAGAGCGGCATAAAGTACTTCGAACCGGTCGGGACGTTCTTCATCTTCTGCGTAAAAGACTTCGAATGAATCGCCGCCGGTAACTTTTCGCTGAAGATCAACGTCGTAAAAATAGATTCGGATCAATTGTTCAATGATGGGCTTTGGAATATCGTTTTTAAGCGCTGTCTCATAGAGACTGTTGTAAAGTGTGAACTTATTGGTGTCGGTAACCTCTTCATCCGCTTGTTCTTCAGCCCCGATGGTGCCTTCGGAGGAAGGTGGCGCAACAGCGACAAAAGCCCCTTGATCATTGATCGCCGCAATCGCGGAAATCTGATCGGTGTCATAAAGCATAACGCGCAAAAGGCGCGGCTCACTTTTCGGATTGGGCGGAAGGGTCAACAACACGCGGAGTTTTTGACCATCTTTAATCGGCGTATCTTTGATTTGTTGATAGATGATTTTTGCCGCCTCTTTTGCAACGGGTGAGGCAACGCGATTAGCAATCAGGACACGGTCGATGGGATCTGATTTTTTTAAAGTGATCACGCGCTCATCGCTCGTCGCCTGAACGGCGAGAGGCTTTGGCGGCTTCTTGGCGATGTCCGTAACATTCTCTGGAACGACGCTAATTTGAATATTTGAGAACGCGGTATCAAGTGTGGCCATTGTGGCGGAGCCAGAAGCCATAGGTAGCGTGCGCGTTAGAAATTGCTGATCGCCGAAAGTCGTCGGCATAGCGCGACCCAGATTGATGGCGGCTTTACGCGCTTCTTCGACTTGCGACTCAATTTGCATATCGCTTAGCGCGAGTGATGTTACTGAATCAAATTTTATACCGTTCAAAGCGCGCCGCTTCAATGAAACATCCGGATCATTATCCGCTACACGCATTTCAAGCTTAGGAATCTCGGCATCATCGGCGCCAGCAAAGATTTTTAGCGGGTCAAAACCCGGGATCTCATTGCTATAGCCGATAGGCGCGAGAACGAGATTTGTTGAGACGCGCACATAGGGTTGCAATCTGATGATGTCTTGATCGCCGACCTTCACTGGTGTTGGTGCTTTGAAGCTTTGGCGCGCCGAGATCAATTCGGTGGCAACGAGACGATCGCCCTTAGAGAGTGTAGTGCCGGTAAGATTGTCGTCCCCTATTCGGGCGAGCGTCATGATGTCAGGCTTCACAATCGTTGCCGTATTGCGATTGAGCGAATAGAAAATCGCTGAGCCAATTAATCCGGCACCTGCAAAGGCGGTTAGGATCGCGCCAATCAGCCAGCGTAGGTTTACGCGGGGCGGTGCAAAGTCATCGGGACGAAACCGGTCATCAAGAGGCGGCAGATGGTCGCCAGACCGGTCACTCCTCCGGACCATGGGGCGGATTTTCCGTCCCAAAGGCCCTATCTGTCGCGCCGGCGTCTGAACAGCCGTTATATCCGTCAATGCCCTAATCCCCGCTGCGGTTCCGGCCGCTGTTCTCCGTAAGAATACGGCAGGGGCAGGGCATAGGTCCAGTCAAACGGCGCTACTCAGCTTTGCTCATGCGGAAATAACAGGCACCTGATCAGGCATTTTTATTTTATATTTCAGACATATAGAATTAGTTCATGAATCTTTTGCAAAAAAATTCGACTTTCTGTGTTGACAGGGAAAAAGCCCCCCGACTATATACGCCCCACACACGGCGTCGCTGCCTTATGGCGGCGGCCGGTTCAACGTTTCCGGTACTCTCGGGCTCTGCATCGCCTGACTCAGGTCAGGCAGAAACGTTTGCCGGTTGAAGACATCGTAAAACATCTTCGGATGTGGCTGTTTGACAAGTGAATAGAAAGAAAGAGAAACGCGGACGGCGGAGTCCTTGCGGTTCAAGGTAACCCCTTGAACAAACAAGAGAACCGCTCGATCATTCGCGTTTTTCTCAAAAGCAAGAGCTCATTCGCCTTTCGGGGTGAATGATCTCCGTCAAGAACGTGATGTGATCGAGACCAGATCTTACTCTACAACTTGAGAGTTTGATCCTGGCTCAGAGCGAACGCTGGCGGCAGGCTTAACACATGCAAGTCGAACGCCCCGCAAGGGGAGTGGCAGACGGGTGAGGAACACGTGGGAACGTACCCTTCGGTTCGGAATAACTCAGGGAAACTTGTGCTAATACCGGATACGTCCGAAAGGAGAAAGATTTATCGCCGAGGGATCGGCCCGCGTCTGATTAGCTTGTTGGTGAGGTAACGGCTCACCAAGGCGACGATCAGTAGCTGGTCTGAGAGGATGATCAGCCACACTGGGACTGAGACACGGCCCAGACT
>CAWUMH010000098.1:0-5999 GCA_963923565.1 uncultured Alphaproteobacteria bacterium | reverse complement strand
CTTCGAAAAATGACTGAATATGACCGCCGCGATCGAGACCGAAAAGAAGCGTAGCGGCAAATAAGCCGATGGTAAGCGTGGAGCCTATACCCTTCGGTATCCGCGCGATGAGGGCAGATGCCGAAGCACGAAATCGGGATTCAGAACCAAAACGAGTGGTTAAAACTCTAAAACGAGAATGATGAACACGATGTACAAACGCGAATTCGCCGGAGGCGGAATGCCCCCTCAGCGCTCGCAGCTCGCGTCCTCCACCATCCATCGTACTAACTCGCCAAACCCGATACCCTCATGGGCAGCCAATTCGGGCACCAAAGACGTTTCCGTCATCCCCGGCTGGGTGTTGACTTCGAGGCAGACCACCTCGCCCGTACCATTGGGCGTGTCGTCATATCGAAAGTCCATGCGGCTCACACCGCGACAGCCTAAAGATTGATGCGCCGTTAACGCTAGCTTTTGGACAAGATGGTAAATATTCGGTAAAATTTTGGCCGGCAAAACGTGAATAGAGCCGCCCTTGGCATATTTCGATTCAAAATCGTAAAAACTTCCGGCCGCCGGCTGGATATCGATGACCCCGAGCGCCCGCCCATCCATCACGGCACAGGTTAATTCCCGCCCGGGGATATAACGCTCGACCAGAACTATATCGCCATGGGGCCAATCGGCACGGCCGAGCTCCTGCGGTGGATGCGTACGATCTTCACGAACCAGAATAACGCCAACGGACGACCCCTCATTGACCGGCTTAACCACATAGGGTGGCGGCATGACATGGGCCTTCGCTGCTTCGAACCTGCTGATGGTGATACCTTCAGCCACCGGAACACCTGCCGCTTTCATGACCGATTTGGCGCGATCCTTCTGCATCGCGAGAGATGAGGCCAGAACCCCCGAATGCGTATAGGGAATGCAAAGCATCTCGAGAATACCTTGCACGATACCATCTTCGCCGAAACGGCCATGCAACGCGTTGAACACGACATCAGGCTTTAATTGCGTGAGTGCGTCAGAGATATCATGACCTACATCAACACGGGTGACGCGATAACCTTCGCCCTCAAGCGCCAAGGCGCACGCCGCGCCGGATTTCAAACTCACGCTGCGTTCGGCAGAAAGTCCGCCCATCAATACGGCGACATGTTTCATCGGACGGGCTCTCCCACAATTTTGATTTCCCATTCGAGCGTGATGCCCGTCATCTCCTTAACGCGACGCCGCGCCTCTTCACCAAGCGCTTCGAGATCAGCGGCTGTTGCGCCGTCATGCGCAATCAAAAAATTTGTGTGCAGTTTTGAAATTTCAGCGCCGCCGATGCGATACCCGCGCAATCCCGCCTTATCGATGAGCTCCCACGCTTTTTGGCCTTCCGGATTGCGGAACGTTGAACCGCCCGTGCGTGTATTCACAGGTTGCGTTGATGATCGCGCATCCGTGATGGCATTCATCTCCTCAAGAATCTTTGCGGAATCGCCCAGCTGACCTTTGAATAAGGCTTCGGTAAAAATGATATCCGACGCAACAGATGTATGACGATACAAGAAACCCATCGCGGCGTGATCAAACTTATGGACACGCCCTTCGCGATCAATCCCGCGTGCAGAGATAAAGATATCCTTGATCTCGCCGCCATAGGCGCCGCCATTCATCCGCAACGCGCCGCCGATAGTACCCGGAATACCGCGCAAAAATGAAAATCCGGCAATGCCCGCTTCCGCCGCCATGCGCGCCACTTTCACATCGGTGGCTTGCGCACCGGCTCGGATATGATGATCAGCTTCAATCGTGATGGTTTGAAAGGCTTTACCGAGTCGAAGCACGGCACCGCGTATACCGCCATCGCGCACAAGTAAATTTGAACCAAGCCCGATGACATAGAGAGGAACCGAGTGCGGCAACAGCTTCAAAAACGCCACAAGATCGCCTTCATCCTCCGGCGTGAAAAGGAGATCGGCAGGACCGCCCACACGAAACCAAGACAAAGGTGCAAGCGGCGCATCGAAGTGGATCGCCCCTTTGAGAGAAGAAAAATCAACCGCGCTTAAAGCCATCACGCGCCTTGTTGTTCAAGCGCCGCCAGATCGCCCGGCAATGCATAAGCCCATTGCGTGATATTTCCGGCACCAAGGCACACAACATAATCGCCCTTTGACGCCAAAGGTTTGACAAGCCGAGCGAGCGAAGCTGCGTCAGGAAGCGCAATCACGTTGCGATGACCATGCGCCTTCAATCCGGCAACGAGAGAGTCACGATCAGCGCCGGCAATCGGCTGCTCGCCCGCCGCATAAGTATCCGCAACGATGACATAATCCGCATCGTTAAAGCAGGTCGAGAATTGGTCAAACAAAGACGCCAATCTTGTGTAGCGATGAGGTTGAACGACCGCGATCACTTTGCCTGACGTCGAGGCACGTGCCGCCTTCAACACCGCAGCGATTTCCACCGGATGATGGCCGTAATCATCGAAAATCTGCGCACCATTCCATTCACCGGTTTTGGTGAAGCGTCGCTTTACACCACCAAATGTTTTCAAGCCCGCGCGGATGGCTTCTGGCGTCATGCCTAGATGAAACGCCACGGCAATCGCTGCTGTGGCATTCAACGCATTGTGATGGCCGGGCATCGGCAATTCGAGACCGTCAATCACCGTCAAAGCTTTCGTCTTGCGATCCCGAATGGCAACTGAAAAACGCGAGCGTCCACCCGAAAGATCAATATCCATCAACCGCACATCGGCTTGCGGATTTTCGCCATAAGTGATGACACGACGGTCTTCGATCCGGCCAACAAGCTCCTGCACGGTTGGATGATCAAGGCACATCACCGCAAAACCGTAGAAGGGCAGATTTTCGACAAAAGTGCGGAACGCTTCTTTGATCGCATCAAATGTTTTGAAATGATCGAGATGCTCAGGATCAATATTGGTCACGATGGCGACATCCGCGGGCAATTTCAAAAATGTGCCGTCAGACTCATCGGCTTCGACCACCATCCATTCGCCATCGCCAAGACGCGCATTGGTGCCATAGGCATTGATGATGCCGCCATTGATCACGGTAGGATCGAATTGGCCCGCAACAAGAAGAGTGGCCACAAGCGATGTTGTCGTTGTTTTACCATGCGTGCCGGCAATCGCGACGCAGGTTTTAAGCCGCATCAATTCCGCAAGCATTTCTGCGCGCCGCACAACCGGAATGCGCCGCTCACGTGCCGCCATCAATTCCGGATTATCACGCTGGATCGCCGTAGAAACAACGAGCACTTCCGCATCGCCCACGTTACGCGCATCATGACCAACGAAAACGGTGATACCTTTATCGCGTAACCGCTTCACATTGGCATTATCCGTCGCGTCCGAGCCTTGCACGCGATAACCAAGATTATGCAACACTTCGGCGATACCAGACATGCCGATGCCACCAATCCCGATGAAGTGAATGGCACCCAACTCGGTGGGAAGTTTCATGAAGTGATCCCGCTCGAAAAATTCAGTCCGATTTCTTTACCAATCAATACGGCGAATCGCGCCGCCGCATCGGCAATTCCCGCGCTTTTGGCCGCTCGACTTGAGTCGGTCAATCGACCCGGATCGGCGATTAATTTTAAAAGCGTGTCGACAAGGGCCTGCGGCGTAAACTCTTTCTGAGGTATCACAATAGCCGCACCGCGCTTTGACAAGCTCTCGGCATTTGCCGCCTGATCCTGATCAAGCGAACCCGGCAAGGGCACAAGAATTGATGGTCGCCCAATGGCCGCAAGCTCGGCAATGGTGGACGCCCCTGCCCGTCCAATCACGAGATGCACTTGCGCAATTCTCATCGGGAGATCATCAAAGAAGGCGCGGATGTCAGCGGATACACCAGCACCATCATAAAGACGTTTTGCGGTTTCAAGATCATCGCCGCGCGCCTGATGGGTTATGCGCAAACGCGCTTTGATCTCGGCAGGCAGTAATGCAATCGCTTCCGGTACGACTGAACTCATGATCCGCGCGCCTTGGCTGCCGCCCGTCACCAGGAGATGGAACTCACTCTCCGGCCCGCGTGCAGGATATTCAATTGTCATCGCCTCGCGCACGAGCGGGCGAATGGGATTGCCAACATGATGAGATTTTGTAGCAAGGCTTTGTGAAAGACCTTTGGGTTTTTCAAAGCCGGTGCCAATCGCTTTTACGAAACGACCAACAAAACGGTTCGCACGGCCGATCACGCCATTTTGCTCGTGGATGAATGTCGGAATGCCATTCAGAACGGCACCAATGATTGGCGGCACAGAAGGATAACCACCAAAACCAACCACAGCGACAGGCTTAAGATCGCGAATGAGCCGATAAGACTGCACCGTTCCACGCGCTAAAACAAAAAGCGCCTTCATAAGTGCGAGCGGTGATTTGCCCGATGGTGTCGCCGCGCGAATTTCATGACGCGCGAGAGCCGGAAAGGCACCGCCATAGGCCATGCCGCGATGATCGGTGGCAAGATGAACAATAACGCCGCGCGCAGTGAATTCACCGGCCAAGGCTTCGGCCGGAAACAAATGGCCGCCGGTTCCTCCGGCGGCAAGCAGAATGACCGGTTTAACGAAGTCCGTCATTCATCCTGCTCCGCGCGGAAGCGATCAACATAATCCGCACGCGGACGACGTCGTGTCACCGCAAGCAGAAAACCCATGGCGAGCCCGAGCGAAATCAAAGACGAACCGCCATATGAAATGAACGGCAAAGTCATGCCTTTCGCGGGTATTAGATGAACATTCACCGCCATATTGATGCAGGCTTGAATGCCAAACAAAATGACAAGTCCGGATGCTGCGAGACGACAGAAGGGCTCTTCATTCTGTCGTGCGAGATAAAGCCCACGTAAAACGACGATCGCAAAGACGGAGAGAAGCGCAAGACAGGCGATAATTCCAAATTCTTCAGCCGTAACAGCGAACACGAAATCCGTATGGCTATCCGGCAGGATACGTTTGACTGTGCCTTCACCTGGACCTTTGCCAAACCAACCGCCTTCGATGAAGCTCTGCATCGCATTATCGACTTGGAATGAATCGCCCGCTTCTGGATTGCGAAACCGATCGATACGATCGCGCACATGCGGCAGAAACTGATACGCAGCGAAAAGGCCGGCAGCACCAATACCACCGATACCAAAGACCCAAAACATATGAAGGCCCGACAAAAAGACGATGCCTGCCCAAGCCATAGCGATCAACATGGTTTGCCCAATATCGGGCTGTAAGACGAGTGGGCCGATAGTGCCAACCAATAAAAGCAACCCTAAAAAATTTCCGGGCACATCTTTGCGACGACCACCTTCGGAGAAAGCCCACGCAACAAGAATAATGAATGCCGGCTTCACGAATTCAGACGGTTGCAAAGCGATGCCGAGAATCGTAATCCAACGCTTGGCACCTTTTACTTCTGTACCAAACAGAAGTGTCGCAACAACAAGCGCCATACCGACAAGATAAAGTGCCAAGGCTGTTCGACGCACCGCGCGCGGTGTCAAGAAACTCGCTGCCATCATCACAATAAAAGCCGGCGCAAGATTAATCGCCTGACGAATAACAAAATGAAAGGTGGGCAACCCTAAGCGCTCGGCAACCGGTGGACTTCCTGCAAGCCCCAAAACGATGCCTGTCACCATCAATAAAATCACAAGCACAAACATTAGACGGTCAACGGTCCACCACCAATCCGCCAACGGGTTACGATCAAGACGCGATTGCATGACTCACCTGTTTTCCCGCGGTTTAAAACCCGCTTGTGACTGAACAAGAGCGCGGAATTGATTGCCCCGTTCCTCAAAATTTTTGAATTGATCGTAAGATGCGCAAGCGGGTGAAAGCAGGATAACCGGCTCACCCGCCTTTGAATCCTGCGCATGTTTTAATGCGCTCAAAAGCGCTGCGTCCATCGTACCGCTCATTTCATAAGGCACATGGTTATGGAGCGTTCGCGAGAAATCCTGCGCCGCTTCCCCGATGAGATAGGCTTT
>CAWUMH010000097.1:0-6010 GCA_963923565.1 uncultured Alphaproteobacteria bacterium | reverse complement strand
ACGCCGAATTTCGGCCGCAAGTCGCTTAACGAAATCAAGGAAGTGCTCGCCTCCATGGGTCTCCATCTCGGCATGGATGTGACGGGTTGGCCGCCAGAAAATATCGAAGAGCTCGCAAAGCGTTTCGAAGAACATTACTAAGTCGAACCAAAGACTGGCCGTACCTTGGCACGGCGGCCGGATAACCCTCATCGAAGGAGTACGCCATGTATCACGGACATAAAGCACGCCGCTTCTCGCGTAGCGCCGAACACCGCAAAGCGATGTTCGCTAATCTCTGTCAGGCTTTGATCAAGCATGAGCAGATCGTCACCACGCTTCCTAAGGCAAAGGATCTTCGTCCTGTTGTTGAAAAGCTCGTGACGCTCGGCAAGCGCGGTGATTTGCATGCGCGTCGTCAAGCGATTGCACAGATCAAGGATGTTGATCTCGTCAAGAAGCTCTTCGACGTGCTCGGCCCGCGCTATAAGGCCCGCAATGGCGGCTACACCCGCGTGTTGAAGGCTGGTTTCCGCTATGGTGACAATGCGCCGATGGCCGTCATCGAATTTGTTGATCGCGACGTTGACGCGAAGGGTCTGAATTCCGGCCCG
Organism: uncultured Alphaproteobacteria bacterium; assembly: GCA_963923565.1. Classification (GTDB taxonomy): domain Bacteria; phylum Pseudomonadota; class Alphaproteobacteria; order Rhizobiales; family Beijerinckiaceae; genus CAIUPE01. The sequence goes on along the minus strand of CAWUMH010000097.1, from coordinate 5,417 downwards.
ACGATGAAGTCGGAAGTCGTCGAATCCTGATGACTTTGCCTTTTAAGGCAAGACTTTTTTGATCATGATAGCGGATGGGCGGTCTTGTACCGCCCATTGTCGTTTCTGCGGTCTTTTTCAGAAGCCGGGGAAAGGGTATAAGAGCGGCATGATGAGATTATTTGCTCGACGTCTTCTCGTTCCCTTGACGATCTTTTGCGCCGCTTTACTCAGCGCAAAACCGCTTTACGCGGACACGCCGAAAACGGTCGTCGAGATGAAATCCTCATTCGCGCCGATCGTAAAAAAGGCGACGCCTGCGGTTGTAAATGTCTATGCGGCGCGGGTGCAAAAGGGCGTGCGTAATCCGTTGCTCGACGATCCCTTCTTTCGATATTTTTTCGGATTGGAGAGTGGCCCTGCGCCTGATCGTGTTCAACGCTCAACGGGCTCAGGAGTCATTGTCGACGCCGAAGGGCTTGTTGTTACCAATCAACATGTCATCGAAGGCATGACGGACGTCAAAGTCGCGCTCTCTGACAAACGCGAATTTGACGCTGACATTGTGTTGCGCGATCCAAAAACGGATCTTGCTGTTTTGCGTTTGCGCGGGGTGCAAGGATTGCCCGTGATAGAGCTTGGCAATTCCGATGCGATTGAAGTCGGCGATCTTGTTCTCGCGATTGGTAACCCATTCGGCGTAGGTCAGACGGTGACATCCGGAATCATCTCGGCGTTGTCTCGCTCACAAGTCAGCAGTTCGGATTATCAACTTTTCATTCAGACCGATGCAGCGATTAATCCCGGCAATTCGGGCGGCGCACTTGTTGATGTGAGTGGGCGGTTGATTGGTATCAATACGGCGATCTACTCGAAGACAGGCGCGAGTGTTGGTATCGGTTTTGCGATCCCTGTGAATATGGTGAAGGTCGTTGTCGCCTCTGCGCGGCAAGGCAGCAAGATTGTGCGGCGTCCTTGGTTTGGTGCGCGCATGCAACCGGTAACACCGGATCTCGCCGAGAGTCTGGGCCTTGAGCGTCCTGTCGGCGCGCTGATTGTTTCCGTTGTCGATAAAGGCCCGGCATCCGATGCAGGTCTTAAAGCCGGCGATGTTATTTTAGCGCTCGATGGACAGCCGATCGACGATGCCGATGGTTTTGGATTTAGGCTAGCGACGAAAGCGATTGGTGATCGCGTTGAACTCAAAATCAATCGCGGTGGTAAAGCGCAAACGCTGACCGTGAGAATGGATCCCGCACCTGAGATCATCCCGCGTGATCAGAAGGTGCTCTCCGGACGTTGGCCGCTGTCGGGTGCTGTTGTCGCGAATATGTCGCCCGCGCTTGCTGAAGAACTTGCGGTGGAAAGCGTAAGCGAGGGGGTCATCGTGGTGGCGGTAAAGCAGGGTTCGCCCGCCGATGATATTGGCCTGCAAAAGGGCGATTATTTAATTTCGATTGATAATAATGACGTGAAAACAACGCGCGACGTTGTGGCCTTGCAGAAGGAACGAGCTTACTATTGGCCCCTAGTCGTTCGTCGTAGGGGCGATTTGTTGAAGAGTAAAGTTGGCGGCTGATAGCCATGGATAATCTCTTTGTGGCGGCGGGACTGGAGAAAGCGGCACCGCGTCCGCTTGCCGACCGTTTGCGTCCACAACGGCTTGATGAGGTGGCAGGCCAAGAGCATCTCACTGGGCCCGATGGCATTCTCACGCGTTTGATTTCATCAGGTTCGCTCGGCTCTTTGATTTTTTGGGGTCCGCCCGGCACAGGCAAGACGACAACGGCGCGATTACTTGCGCATGAAACCACACTTCACTTTGAACCAATCTCAGCAATCTTTTCCGGCGTTGCCGATTTGAAAAAAGTGTTTGAAGCCGCGCGCGGTCGACGTGCTGCGGGGCAGGGCACACTTCTCTTTGTTGATGAAATTCATCGTTTCAATCGTGCGCAGCAAGATGCATTTTTGCCGGTCATGGAAGATGGCACGATTACCTTGATTGGGGCCACAACCGAAAATCCCTCCTTTGAACTCAATGCCGCGTTGTTATCGCGTGCGCGCGTGTTAACATTTAAAGCGCTTGATGAAGTGGCGATTGATCGTTTGCTTCATCGTGCCGAAGAGATTGAAGGTAAGCCTTTGCCGCTTGATGCAGATGCGCGGGCAGCTTTACTTGCTATGGCGGATGGTGATGGTCGCGCGTCGCTCACTTTGGCAGAAGAGATTTGGCGCTCCGCCAAGCTCGGTGAGATTTTTGATACAGCGACTTTGTCCGAGATCGTGCAGCGCCGCGCACCGATCTATGACAAGAGCGATGATGGCCATTACAATCTGATCAGTGCGTTGCATAAGAGTGTGCGCGGATCCGATCCTGATGCCGCGCTTTATTATTTCGCGCGTATGCTGGACGCGGGCGAGAGTCCACTCTTTCTGGGTCGACGTCTTGTGCGCATGGCGGTTGAAGATATCGGACTTGCTGATCCGCAAGCGCTCGTTGTTGCGAATGCCGCTAAAGAGGCATTTGATTTTTTAGGTTCACCCGAAGGTGACTTGGCGCTTGCCCAAGCGGTTGTCTATCTCGCGACCGCACCAAAATCGAATGCGCTCTATGTGGCCTTTAAGAGTGCACTGCGTACCGCAAAAGATGCCGGCTCTCTCATGCCGCCCAAAACCATATTGAACGCGCCAACCAAACTTATGGCGAATGAAGGCTATGGCTCAGGCTATCGCTATGACCATGACGAGCCCGACGCCTTCTCGGGTCAGAATTACTTTCCTGAAAAACTTGGTCGACGAACCTTCTATGAGCCCGTTGAACGCGGCTTCGAACGCGAGATCAAAAAGCGTCTTGAGTATTGGAGCAAGTTGCGGCGGGAGCGCGGCGAATAAATCGTCGCATCATTGCTGGGGGACCCATAGAGCCGACCAAGCAAAAGCGGCAAGATAGACATCGCCCCTCAAGAGATTTTCTGTTAGAAGGCCGCCCATGGCTCTGAACTCTTTACTCATCGTATTTTTTGGCGGCGGCCTCGGCGCGGCGCTCCGTTACTTCGTCAATCAGGCGGTAGGACGTCTTGTGTCTATTGAGTTTCCGCTCGGCATCATGGCCATCAATATTTCAGGATCCATCGTGATGGGTGTCGCTGCAGGCTACTTCGCTTTCAAGGCTGGCGAAGACTGGACGCAGAATGCGCGATTGTTTGTGACCACGGGGATCTTGGGCGGCTACACGACGTTTTCCGCGTTCTCGCTTGATGCCATGCTTCTCTATGAGCGTGGTGAAGCGATGACCGCGTTGTTCTATGTTGTGGGTTCGGTTGTTCTGTCGATTTTGGGATTGGCAGCAGGGTTGTGGGCGGTGAGGGCATTTTCGTGAGACGCGATAAGCAAGCGAAAGAAAAGGCCCGTGCAATTTCTGAAGGTCGCGCATCAGCGCCACCGCCGTCAAAGCCCGTGCGCAGGGCGGCATCACTTCCCGTATCGGTGATCACTGTTACCGTGACACCTGACGAAGACGGTATGCGGGTTGATCGCTTCCTTGAACATCGCTTTCCAGGTCTCTCTTTCAGCCATATTCAACGCATCACGCGTAAAGGTGAGCTGCGTGTGAATGGCAAACGTGTTGAGACGAAAGATCGCCTCGAGGCGGGGCAAGCTGTCCGCATTCCGCCGTTAAAGATTGATTCCGTTGAAGGCGAAGCGCCGAAGCGTTCCGAAAAAGCAGAAGCGGCGGATGCCGCTGCTATTCGCGCGATGATCCTCTTTGAAGATGATGACATGATGGTGCTCAATAAGCCCTTTGGTCTCGCCGTGCAGGGCGGATCAGGCACTGTGCGTCATTTGGATGGCATGCTTGAAGCTTTGCGTGATGCGCAGGGACAAAAGCCGCGTCTCGTTCATCGTCTTGATAAAGATACGTCGGGTTGTCTTGTTGTTGCTAAAACGCGTTTTGCGGCATCGGCACTCGCTAAGAGTTTTCGGTCGCGTGATACGCGCAAAATCTATTGGTCGCTTGTGGCGGGCGTGCCGCGCGTGAAGCAAGGCCGCGTTTCGACTTATCTTGCCAAAGGCGAAGATGATGAGGGCGATCAAAAGATGCAGGTCGCCAAACATGGCGATGAAGGCGCAAGCCATGCTGTGACCTATTACGCTGTTGTTGAAACGGTTGCACAAAAACTCGCTTGGCTTTCGATGAAACCTGTCACCGGTCGCACGCATCAATTGCGTGCGCATGCGGCACATATTGGCCATCCGATTTTGGGTGATCCAAAATATTTTGATATTGAGAATTGGGAAGTGCCGGGCGGTATTCAAAATCGTCTGCATCTCATGGCGCGTCGTATCGTCATTCCGCATCCGCGCACCGGCAAGCCTGTTGATGTTACTGCCCCGCTTCCGCCCCATATGCTGCAAAGTTTCAATCTTCTCGGGCTCGATGCCAAACGTTATGATCCGATCGTTGATGCACCGGAGGAATAATTTAGATGTCCTCTGAGCGTTCGATCTTTGAGTTGCCGCCTGAACCGATTGATCCCGTTGCCATGGCGCGGCGCGATTTAAAAAAATCACTTCCCAAGAGATTTTGGAAAGAGGTGGAGTGCGTCGCTGAAGAGAGTGGCTTTGCCATTCATCTTGACGGCAAACCCACACGCACGCCCGCGCGGTCACATCTTCTTCTTCCCAATCGCGCGCTTGCTGAAATCGTCGCGCAAGAATGGCGTGAAGTGGGAGAGGTGATTGATCCCTCGTCCATGCCTGTTACGCGCCTCGTGAATTCGGCGCTTGATGTGGTGACGCCGCGACGCACAGAAGTGGCTGATGATTGCGCGCGTTATGCCTCATCCGATCTTCTTTGCTATCGCGCTGAAGAGCCTCAGCGTTTGGTTGAACGGCAAGCGCTGCACTGGGATCCGGTGCTCTCATGGGCACGCGAGTCTTATGGATGGCGTTTTGCGCTCGCGGCGGGCGTAATCCATGTCGCGCAGCCGGAAGAGACGCTCGCGGCGGTGCGAGACCATCTTCATACAATCGACAATCCGCTGCGGCTTGCCGCGCTTCATATCGTCACAACGATTACGGGATCATTGCTTCTCGCCCTTTCGCTTGCGGACGGTGCCTTCGGCCCGACCGCGATCTGGAACGCTGCCCATGTCGATGAAGACGTGCAGATGGAAATCTGGGGGCAGGACGCCGAGGCCCTCGAGCGCCGCAGATATCGCGAAAAGGACTTCCGCGCGGCGGCGACAATTCTGGCCGGGTTATAAGCTCGGCATTCTGGCCTAAACAATCTTGAAAATTATTTTCAAACGTGCTTTTTCACATTGTCATTCGTTTTATGGAGAATTTCCCAAATGGATAAGCCTAATGTTGTTTATACGGCTCACGCCTCCGCCACGGGTGGCCGCGATGGCCGAGCGGTATCCTCGGATAATGTC
>CAWUMH010000096.1:0-6082 GCA_963923565.1 uncultured Alphaproteobacteria bacterium | reverse complement strand
ATCGCGGTCGCCGGCAAGGAACGTTACTAGTTCGGGAAGGAATAGGCTCATGAACGTTACCGCAGCAGACGCAATTGCCATTATCATTCTGCTAACGATCCTGATCGCAGTCGGTGTTTACCTGCTGCACTGGCTCTATCGCCATTCATCAAAGGATCAGGCCTTTGTCCGAACAGGTTCAGGCGGCGAAAAGGTTGTGATGGGTGGCGGCGCTCTCGTCATTCCGATCATTCACGACATCACCTTGGTCAATATGAATGCCATCCCGATTCAAATTAAGCGGTCGGGTGAAACATCGCTTATCACCAAGAACAAAATGCGCATTGATGCCTTGGCGGAATTCTCGGTGCGCGTCATCCCGACGGTCGATAATGTATCCCTTGCAGCCCGCACCTTTGGGGGTCAGACCGGATCGCCAGAGCGCGTGAAGGAAGTGGTACAAAGCCGTTTTGTGGATGCTATGGCCGCAACAGCCGCCATGATGACGATGGATGAGATCCATCAGAACCGTAAAGGCTATATTCAAAGCGTGGCTGAGCAAGTAACCGCCTCTCTTGCCTCGAACGGACTCGAGCTTGAAAACGCTTCATTGGTCAGTCTCAATCAATCAGATATTTCAGTCTTCAATCCTGCAAATGCTTTCGACGCCGAAGGTCTAACGCAGCTCACGCAGGAAATCGAAGAGCGCCGCAAGTTACGCAACCGTATCGAAAATGAAGCGCGCATTGATATCAAATTGAAAGATTATGAAACGGAACAACGCGCGATCGAAATTGATCGTGATCTCGAATTTGCGCGTATTGATCAGCAACGTGATATTGAATCACGTCGCGCGGCGCAGCTTGCCTTGATTGAAGAGGAAAAATCTTCTTCCGCGATTTCCATCAGCCAGGCGCGAATCAAAGCTGAGCAAGAGGCTGAACGCATCCGTATCGCCAAGGAAAAACTGGTGAGTGCTGAGCGTATTAATAGCGAAACTGAAATTCGCCTTCTGTCGATTGATCGTAACAAAGATAATGAGGAACGCTCAATCACCGCGACAAAGTTGATTGAGACATCGCGTATCAATTCGAAGCGTGACATTGATGCTGAGCGTATCGAAAGAGAGCGTGAAATCAGAGAATTCGAGATTAAGTCACGTGAGGCAATCTCGATAACTGAAGCCCATGCCATGGCAACGATCGACAAGACAAAGCTTGAAAGCGAGAAGATCGTTGAAACAAGTCGTATTGAAGTTGAAAAGACAATAGAAACTCTTGCTGTCGAGAAGGACAAGCATGTTCGGGTCACCGCTGAGAAAGCCAATGCCGACAAGGAAAAGGCCGCCATTCTCAAGCGTTATGATGTGGATATGGAGCGCTTAAAGAAGGACGAGGAAATCGTTCAACTCGAGATCGCCAAGAACCAAAATATCAAACTGGCCGAGACGACAGCGTTCCGAAAGATCGAAGATGCCACTATCGCGACCCAGCGCGAAATTGACGAGCTTCGCATCGCCGCGCGTAAATTTGTCGAGAAATTCGAGATTGAGCGCAACAAGGAAGTCGAGATCATCGATAAAGAGCGCCTGATTGCGGTGATCAACAAGTCAATCGAAGAAGCTTATGCCAAGACCGAAGCCGCGGAAGCACAACGCAAGCTCGCTTCTATCGAAGAGCAAGTGAACACGGCGCGCGAAATCGAAACGGCTAACCGCGCGAAGATCGTCGAAGTGCTTGACGCAGAGACCAAGGCTGAGCGTGAACGCATCCGCGTAACCGTCGCAGCCGCAGCTGCCAAGGATGCAGCTGAACAGCGTGCGCTTGCAGAGATTGCGGAAGCAAACGCTTTAGCGGTGCGTTACGAGAAGGAAGCTGAAGGGGCTCTCGCCATCAATGCTGCCGAGAACACGCGTAATGATGCTTCGCGCCGTAGCGCCATCTACGAAAACCTCGTCAAGAATCTGCCGGAGATCATCCGTGAAACGGTCAAGCCGATGGAAAACATCGAGTCGATCAAGATTCTGCAGGTTGACGGTGTGCCGGGCATCAACAGCCCGTCAGAGCGTTCTGGCGGTGCAGGCGGTGTGATTGAGGGCGGCGGTAATGACGGCAATATGACCGATCGCGTTGTCAATTCGGCGATGAAATACCGCACGCAAGTGGCCTTTGTTGACGGGCTGATGAAGGATCTTGGTCTGCCCATCAATCAACTCGGCGCTGCCGGCGGTATGCAGTTCCGTAATTTTGCGGAACCAGAAAAACCGGCTGACGGCTCCGCGCCTGCACCGCGCAAAAAGTCGAAAGATGATGACTGAGCGTTCTTGGAACTGAGGCTAGATCATGACCGATCGCGAACAGACCGACCGCGAACTTAAATCCTTGGACCGACACGCCCTCGTAATGGCGTTGTGGCTTGGCTTTGCTTTCGTGGCGGTCACGTTGCTGAAGCTTGGCATTGATCGCGTGAACTTATGGGCTTTGAGTTTGGGTTTTGCGTCAGTGCTCATGGGCTTTATTGCCCATGTTCTGGTCAATATCGTATTCAAAACCCTCTTCACACCGAAAGAGGTCGCTTTAGGGCTCTTTGTTTTTGCGATCTGTCTTTTGTGGTTTGGGCTTGCCGTCTTTTTCTATCCGCAACATCGCTTAAGTTTGTTTTTGCCTATTGCGCTTGGTTTCGTGGCGCTCACTGCCGCTGTGATCTTCACCATGATCACGTGGCTCGGCGTTCGCGGTGCTTTTGAGAGCTTTGATATTATCCGTCGCTTTGGCCCGGAGAAGAAGCACTGATGCAAGGGCTTTTAACCATCGCTCTGGTTGTGCCTGCAGCCTATGCGCTTTACATGGCCGCGCAGGTATCGCGCCGTGTATCAAATGGGTCAGATCATCTTGATGCTGGCGCCTCTCTAACAAACTGGACTTATATTTTTGCCGCGGCGGGGGTGCTTATCGCTGGGCTTGGTCCGTTTGATCATCTGCGACTCGTTGCAAGCTATGGCTATCAGGCCAATATGCTGTTTTTGTCGATCGTGTGCATGGGGCTTGTCGGCGCCCTTTTTCAAAAAAGATTATGGCTTGCTTCGCGGATCCTCGATGCAAAATCTCCGGGCGAGGTGTTTTCGCGTTATTATGATAGTCCCTCGATCCGCATCTATATGTTGGGCGTTGCGTTTCTATTCGCTGTCCCTCTGGCTTCATATTTTTTGAGTGAAGCGGCTGGTCTTCTAGCATCATCAAGCTCCGGTGCAATCAGCCGCTTGTCTGCGGTTTTTTATATCGGCTTTTTTACCTTTATTTTTTCGGCGCTCGGCGGTTGGCGGGCTGTTGTCTATGTCACAGCAGCGCTCTCCGTGCTCATGGGCTTACTAGTGATTTTTCTGGGCGGCCTTGTCACAACGGCTTTAGGTGATGTCGCCCTGTTTCATGATGGATTGAAAGTCGCTCAAGGTGTTTTGGTTGATGCGATTCCCGGTGTCATTCAATTTTCCGGCGGATTAGGTCGCACGCCGGCAGAGGGCGGCGTATGGACCGCTTTGGCGATTTTGTCTTTTGCCATATCGGCGGTGGGCATCGCGATTAGTCCTAATTTTTCTTTTTTGGGTCTCACAATCAAACCAGGTCGTAGTTTTGCGTTCTCACAAGTGTGGGTCGTGGCAGGCATCGGTGCGGGGCTTCTTATCGGATTGTCGCCTTTCATTGCCGCCGAGTTGGAGGGCGCAAAGCCGGATGCGTTTCAGGCGCTCTTCACAAAACTCGTCGACCTTGATGGCATGGCGGGTGTAGCACTCGTTCTAATGCTGCTCTCGGGCCTGTTGCTGGGCTTTGCCTATTTCGCGATTTCGGGCTCAAATATTTTCGCTATGGAAGTGGTCAATCGTTATCTGCTCCCGAATTTGAGCAGCAGTGGGCAACGCCTTTCATCGCGCATTGTGCTGGCTGTCACATTTGCTTTGATCATCTTTGTCAGCGGCTTTGTGCCGATGCTTGGATCAAGCTTTGCACCATTGGCGGCCGGAATCTCTGTGCAGCTTTTCATGGCTTATCTCGGCCTCTGCTGGATGCCATGGCTCAGCCGAAGCGCCGTGCTTGTGGGAATGTGTTTTGGGGCGTTGGTTGTTTTCTTCACCGAGGCGCCGGGCCTTATTCTGTTCGATAAACTTTTTGTGCCCTTGCCTTGGGGCCGTTGGCCGCTCACGATTCACTCCGCCGCGTGGGGACTTTTGGTCAATATTTTCTTCTGCCTGCTTGTTGCCATCTTTAATCGCAAGGGCGCGGAACGCGCCCATCGTGATCAATTGCATGATGTTTTTGCACGCGATCACAAGATCGATTTTGGCGGACGTGCAGCGCGAGGTGCCAAATGGTCATTGACGCTCGTATGGGCCTTCCTTGCGATTGGACCCGGTGCAGTCCTTGGCAATACCTTTTTCTCAAAGCCCATTTTCAGTGGCATGGATGTGAAACTTGGCATTCCCTCTTTGTGGGTTTGGCAAATCTTCTTCTGGGTCGTTGGCGTGTTTTTGGTCTGGTGGCTCGCCTATCGTACCCAACTTTCAATCGTCAATACCGAACGCTTGCGCGTTGGAGAGCTTGCGGAAGATCCACGCCGTGTCACACGTCAGCGCCAGCCGCAATGGCTAAAGCAATTGGTTGATCGGTTATCGACACGCCCGGCACAAACCACGAGGGTGCGATGAGCCACGGACCGTTGACCTATCATGCGCGACGCCTCGGATATTTCTTGGCCGTGTGCGAGCATTCGGGCATTTCCAAAGCGGCATCTGCGATTGGCGTGGCTCAACCAGCGCTCACTCGCCAGATCAAATTGCTGGAACAGGAACTTGAAATCCAGCTGTTCCGTCGTTCCGGGCGCAGCGCTGAACCGACTGATGCCGCGCGGCATTTGATGGAACGCATCAAGCCGCACATGACCGCAATTGAACAGGCACTCACGGAAATCCGCGAGGATGCCCATCAGCAGCCTCACATGAGAAAAGAAGCGATATGAACTTTACAGACATCAATCCTGATTTTGCTGAAATCCGCGATGGTGTGGCCAAGGTATGCGCAGGGTTTCCGGGCGAGTATTGGCGCAAATGTGATGCGGGCAAGCTTTATCCCGAGGAATTTGTCAGTGCCTTGATGAAAGAAGGTTATCTCGCTGCGATGATTCCGGAGAGCTATGGCGGCTCTGGACTCAATCTTACGGCAGCCTCAGTTATTCTCGAAGAAATTCATCGCCACGGCTGTAATGCCGCGGCATGTCATGCGCAGATGTATACGATGGGAACGGTGCTGCGCCATGGAAGCGATGAACAGAAGAAAAAATATCTGCCGAAAATCGCAGATGGATCGCTGCGCCTTCAGGCCTTTGGTGTGACCGAACCAACAAGCGGCACCGATACGCTTGCGCTCAAAACGACAGCCACTCGTGACGGCGATCACTACATCGTTAAAGGACAGAAAATCTGGACATCGCGCGCCGCGCAATCTGATCTGATGTTGTTGCTGGCTCGCACAACGCCGCGCGACAAGGTTGCAAAGAAAACTGATGGTCTCTCTGTATTTCTGATTGATCTCAAATCACTTATTGGCCAAGGCGTAACCATACGGCCCATTCGCGCCATGATCAACCATAACAGCACGGAAGTGTTTTTCGATAATGTTCGCATTCCTGCGAATACGCTTGTGGGTGAAGAAGGTCAGGGCTTCAAATATATTCTATCCGGTATGAATGCGGAGCGCATTTTGATCGCCGCTGAATGTATTGGCGATGCTAAGTGGTTTTTGGAGAAGGGTGCCGCATACGCGAAGGAACGTGTCATTTTCGGAAACCCAATCGGAAAAAATCAGGGCGTTCAATTTCCACTTGCGAAAGCCTATGCGCATATGATCGCGGCGGAGGCGATCGTCTATCGAGCTGCAGGGCTTTACGATGAAGGCATTGATCCGGGTGTTGAAGCCAATAGTGCTAAGATGCTTGCGGCTGATGCTTCTTGGGAAGCTGCGGAAGCGTGCTTGCAAACCCATGGCGGGTTTGGCTTTGCGGAAGAATATGATGTTGAGCGCAAATTCCGCGAAGCACGACTTTATCAAGTCGC
>CAWUMH010000095.1:0-6113 GCA_963923565.1 uncultured Alphaproteobacteria bacterium | reverse complement strand
CCATGGCAGTCAGCGCAAACCGGCTTGAGCTTTTGCAGATCGCCGATGCAGTGGCCCGTGAGAAGCTGATCGATCGTCAGATCGTTTTAGCCTCGATGGAAGAAGCCTATGCCAAGGCTGCACGCTCTCGATATGGCATGGAAACCAATGTGCGCGCCGAGATCGATCCGAAAACCGGCGAATTGCGCCTGTGGCGTCATCTGCTTGTCGTTGAAGCGGTAGAAAATCCCTCCGTTGAAATTTCTCTCGAAGATGCTCGCCGTTCAAATCCTGCTGCGCAGCTCGGCGACATCATTGCCGATAAACTTCCACCCTTTGATCTTGGCCGTATTGCCGCGCAATCAGCAAAGCAAGTCATCGTGCAGAAAGTGCGCGATGCAGAGCGTGATCGCCAATATGAAGAATATAAAGATCGTATCGGCGAAATCATCAATGGCGTCGTCAAACGCGTCGAATATGGGAATGTTATCGTCGATCTGGGACGCTCGGAAGGTATTGTGCGCCGTGACGAATTGATCCCCCGTGAAGTATTTCGTCCGGGCGATCGTATTCGCGCCTTTGTTTTTGATGTGCGCCGTGAAGCGCGCGGCCCACAAATCTTTCTTTCACGTACTCATCCGCAATTCATGGCAAAGCTTTTTGCGCAAGAAGTTCCGGAAATTTACGATGGTATCATCACCGTAAAGGCTGTTGCCCGTGATCCGGGATCACGTGCGAAAATTGCCGTTATCTCGCGTGATTCATCGATTGATCCCGTCGGTGCTTGCGTCGGTATGCGTGGTTCCCGCGTGCAGGCCGTTGTCGGCGAATTGCAAGGTGAAAAAATCGATATCATTCCGTGGTCACCTGATGTTGCGACCTTTATCGTGAATGCGTTGCAGCCAGCTGAAGTGGCGAAGGTTGTTCTCGATGAAGAAGCCGAGCGCATCGAAGTTGTCGTTCCTGATGATCAATTGTCTTTGGCTATCGGTCGTCGTGGACAAAATGTTCGTCTCGCGTCGCAATTGACCGGTTGGGATATCGATATTCTGACGGAAGCAGAAGAATCCGAACGTCGTCAGAAAGAGTTTGTCGAAAGAACAAAAACCTTCATGGATGCGCTCGATGTTGACGAGGTTGTCGGTCAGCTTCTTGCTTCCGAAGGCTTCCGCTCCGTTGAAGAACTCACTTATGTTGATTTATCCGAACTTGCCTCAATCGAAGGCTTTGATGAAGAGACCGCGGCTGAAATTCAAAACCGCGCGATCAATCATCTTGCCGAACGGGATGCCGCATTTGATGCCCGCCGTCGTGAATTGGGCGTTGCCGATGAGATGAAGGAAGTTCCGGGTTTAACCTTGCCGATGCTCGTCAAGCTTGGTGAGAATGACGTTAAATCCATTGAGGATCTCGCAGGCTGCGCCACCGATGATCTTGTCGGATGGACCGAGCGCAAGGGTTCCGAGACGATCAAGAACGCGGGTTTTCTCGACGGATTTGAGATGAGCCGCGAAGAGGCTGAAGCTTTGATCATGCAGGCCCGCGTGTCTGCCGGGTGGATTGAAGCACCGGTCGAAGAGCCCGAACTTGCGGGTGAGGCCTGATACAAATAGGGCTGCGGTGCAAATATTTTGGCATTTGGTTCGCCAAATGTGATAGAGGCATCGCACCTGAATAGCTCTCATGAGAGCTAGAATTTGATGATCTTCCCGAAGTTTCGGGTGGATTGAACAAAATAGGTTGGCTGGGCTTTCCAGTCTTTACGTTTGAAACGAGCGGCTCGCCGCAGGACGATAGTGAATGACCGATAAGAACACACCGGGTGACAAGACCTTGCACATGGCTCAGACCAAAACGCTGAGCCTGAAGCGTCCGGTCGAGCAGGGCGTCGTCCGTCAAAGTTTTTCGCATGGCCGCACCAAGGCGGTCGTGGTCGAGAAGGTCAAACGCCGGATCGTGGGTCCTGGCGAAGCGCCAGCCGCGCCCGAGCCCGTTAAGGTTGCCGCCGCGCCCGTTAAGGCCGCCGCCGCTCCTGCTCCGACACCCGCACCGGCTCGCCCCGCAGCGCCTACTTCCCCCTCCGCACAAAAACCTTCGGGTATGGTCCTTCGGACTCTCACCGAAGATGAGCGCGATGCTCGTGCCCTTGCTTTGGCTGAAGCGCGCAAGCGTGAAGAAGTCGAACGCAAGCAAGCTGAAATCGACGCCAAGACCCGCGTAGAGCGTGAGGCGCGTGAAAAAATTGAACGCGACGCGGCGGAAGCCCGTAAGCGTGAAGAAGATGAACGTCGTCGTTTCGATGATGAAGTTAAAAAGAAATCCGAAAGCGAAGCCCGCCGTCGCTTAGGCGAAGGTGGTGCGGATAAAGCGGCAACAACGACTGATCGTGTCACGATTGCACCGCGTCGTTCGCCTACCTCGACGGAAGCCGAAGATGATGATCGCCAAATTACGCGTCGCACCGGCAATGGACCAGCACGCGCACCCGTTCCAGCAAAACCTGAACGTACAACGCGCACCGATGATCGCCGTCGTGGACGTTTGACGGTCACGAGTATCACGAGCGAAGGCGAAGAAGAACGCGTTCGTTCGGTTGCGGCGTTCAAGCGCCGCGTTCAGAGACTCAAAGGCAACCAGCAGGTTGAGCAGAAAGAAAAAATTTCGCGCGAAGTGACTGTTCCTGAGGTTATCACTATTCAGGAACTGGCAAACCGCATGGCGGAACGCGCCGTTGACGTCATCCGCTTCCTCATGAAGCAGGGCCAGATGGTCAAGATCACTGATGTGATTGACGCCGACACCGCACAGCTCGTTGCTGAAGAATTAGGTCACACCGTAAAGCGTGTTGCGGAATCGGATGTTGAAGAAGGTCTCTTCGATACGCCAGATGTTTCCGAGAATTTGCAGGCACGTCCGCCGGTTGTCACCATCATGGGTCACGTTGACCATGGTAAGACATCATTGCTTGATGCTATCCGCAAAGCCAATGTCGCGAGCGGAGAAGCCGGCGGCATTACGCAGCATATTGGTGCGTATCAGGTGACAGCGCCGAGCGGTGCGAAAATCACCTTCATCGATACGCCGGGTCACGCGGCCTTCACGCAGATGCGTGCGCGTGGCGCAAAGGTCACGGATATCGTCATTCTCGTCGTTGCTGCTGATGACGGTGTCATGCCGCAAACGATTGAAGCGATTAATCATGCGAAAGCCGCTAAGGTTCCGATGATTGTTGCGATCAACAAGATCGATAAGCCGGATGCAAAGCCTGAGCGCGTGCGGACTGAACTTCTTCAATATGAAGTGCAAGTCGAAAGCATGGGCGGTGAAACGCTTGAAGTCGAAGTCTCGGCAAAAGAACGCCGCAATCTCGACAAGCTGCTTGACGCAATTGCTCTGCAATCTGAAGTTCTCGAGTTAAGAGCCAATCCCGATCGCGAAGCCGAAGGCACGGTGATCGAAGCAAAACTTGATCGCGGGCGCGGTCCTGTTGCGACGGTTCTCGTCCAACGCGGTACATTGCACACCGGTGATATTGTTGTGGCCGGTTCTGAATATGGTCGCGTGCGCGCGCTCATTTCTGATCTTGGCGCGTCAATCTCGGATGCGGGCCCATCGGTTCCTGTTGAAGTTTTGGGCTTTAATGGCGCGCCTGAAGCGGGTGATCGTTTGGCCGTTGTACCGAATGAAGCGCGTGCGCGTGAAATCACTGAATATCGCCAGCGCATGAAGCGCGAACGTATGGCGGTTCGTGTCGGCGCTGCCCGTGGTTCGCTCTCCGATATGATGAGCCAGCTCAAAGCCTCGGGCCGCAAAGAATTTGCGCTTCTCGTTAAAGGCGATGTGCAAGGTTCAGTCGAAGCGATTATCTCCTCGCTTGAAAAACTCGGAACTGATGAAGTCGGCGCGCGGATTATTCATTCCGGCGTTGGCGGCATCAATGAATCAGACGTGACGCTTGCTGAAGCGTCAGGCGCTGCCATCATCGGCTTCAATGTGCGTGCGAATAAAGAAGCACGCGATGCTGCCGAGCGGGTCGGTACCGAAATCCGATATTACAATATCATCTATGATCTCGTTGATGATATTAAGCAGGCGATGTCTGGCCTTCTCGCACCGACCTTGCGTGAAGATCGTCTCGGCGAAGCCCGTATTCTGCAAGTCTTTGCGGTTTCGAAAGTCGGCAAAGTTGCCGGTTGTCTCGTTCAGGATGGCAAAGTCGAACGTGGTGCGAGTGTGCGTCTTATCCGCGACAACGTTGTTATTCATGAAGGCAAGCTCTCGACGCTCAAGCGCTTCAAAGACGAAGTTAAAGAAGTGGGCTCGGGTCAGGAATGCGGTATGGCCTTCGAGAATTATCAGGACATGCGCGAAGGCGACATCATTGAATGCTATCGCGTTCAGGAAATCCGCCGCTCGCTCTGATTATTTCCATTCATTCGCCATGGTGTCTCAAACATCATGGCGAATGAGTTTTCTGAAATCCCCTCTGACCGGTTCAACTCCGGCAAGGTGGAGTGATCAAAATGAAAAAACATAATCCCATTTCACAAGGTCCCTCCCAGCGCCAACTCCGCGTGGGGGAACTCGTTCGTCATGTTGTTGCAGACATGGTGATGCGCGGTGACATTATTGATCCAACGATTAAGGGCGCGATCATCACTGTGCCGGAAGTACGCATGTCGCCGGATCTCAAAATCGCAACGGTTTATCTTTCGTTGCATGATCCCAAACAAGAGCAGGCAGCGGTTAAGGCTTTTGCGCGCCAGCATGGTTTCATTCGCCGCGAAGTCGCACATCGCGTTGATTTGAAATATGCACCTGAATTACGGTTCCGTATTGACGAGACATTGGATGCTGCCGCGAAGATTGATGAATTATTGCGTCGGCCAGATGTTCAACGTGATTTGAGCAATCCCCTGCGTCGCATCGATGAACATAATGATCAAGACGATTGAGTTTTTAAATCTATGAATGCACCCAAAAAGCAACGTGCCGATGTGCATGGATGGATCGCTCTTGATAAGCCTCTAGGCATGACATCGACTCACGCGGTCGCAGTTGTGCGCCGTTTGTTGAATGCCAAAAAGGCAGGACATGCAGGCACGCTCGATCCGCTCGCATCTGGTCTCTTGCCGTTAGCTTTCGGCGAAGCGACGAAAACCGTTCCTTATGTCGTTGATGGTGAGAAAGCCTATCGCTTCACCGTCACCTTCGGCATTGAAACCGATACGGATGATTCCGAGGGTCGCATTGTTTCACAAAGCGATCAGCGACCAAGTGAGTCTGAAATCTTAGCAGCCTTGCCGCGCTTCACCGGTTCGGTCACGCAAGTGCCGCCACGTTTTTCGGCGATCAAGATCGATGGTGAACGCGCTTATGATCTCGCGCGTGGCGGCGAAGCCGTCGAATTGCAACCGCGCATCGTCGAGATACACACGCTAACACTCGTCTCTTTTGATGGCCAATCAGCTGTACTCGAAGCGGAATGTGGCAAGGGCACCTATGTGCGCGCGATCGCCCGTGATCTCGGCCGGTTGCTTGGCTGCTATGGTTATGTGACGGCGCTGCGCCGCACGCGTGTGGGCCCGTTTACCGAAGCTGATGCCGTACCGCTCTCGGCGCTTGAGGCCGATGCGCTAGCGCCCGCAGCGGCGTTGAGAAGCGTCGATACGGGGTTGCGTGAGCTCGTCGAAGTGCCGGTGGGAGGCGATGGGCCGATGCGCCTTCGTCGCGGCCAATCCGTGCTGCTGCGCGGGCGCGATGCGCCTGCCGAGGGCGAAATGGTCTACGCGACGAATGCCGGGCAGGTGATTGCCATCGGCACGGTTGAGCGCGGCGAGCTCGTGCCGCACCGGGTGTTCAATCTGTGAGGGTTTGTCCAGATGAGTATGCCGGACTCTTTTCCCTCGCCTTCACGCCAATTTTGTGTATAAACCCCTCAGCGCGCCGGGGATGATCCCGGCCGTTTCCGTTCGAGACAGACCCGGCTGGACGACATCCCGGCCACGGCCTTCCGATGGATTAAGCGGCAAAATGCCGAATTTCCTTTAAGTTTGAAAGGATTATCCGATGTCGATATCGCCTGAACGCAAGCAGGAACTCGTCAAGCAATTCGCGACCGGCAAAGGCGACAC
>CAWUMH010000094.1:0-6119 GCA_963923565.1 uncultured Alphaproteobacteria bacterium | reverse complement strand
GTTTAAGAGCGAACTCTTACTGCCGGAACGGGAAGTTAAATGCGCGAAGCAATGCACGTGCTTCGTCATCGGTTTTCGCGGATGTGCAGATGATGATATCCATCCCCCACGCATTTTCCGCTTTGTCATAGTTGATTTCTGGGAACACGAAATGTTCCTTCATGCCCATGGCATAATTGCCACGGCCATCGAAAGACTTCGGGTTCAAGCCGCGAAAGTCACGAACGCGCGGCAACGCAATCGTCACCAAGCGATCAATGAATTCATACATGCGTGCCTTACGTAGCGTCACCTTTGCGCCGATCGGCATATTTTCACGCACTTTGAACTGCGCGATAGCCTTACGAGCGCGTGTGATCACCGGCTTCTGACCTGCGATCAAAGCAAGGTCATTGGCGGCGACTTGGGCTTTCTTTGAGTCCGCGGTGGACTCGCCCACGCCCATATTGATCACGATCTTTTCAATGACCGGGACTTCCATATGGTTCTTGTAACCGAACTCGGCGATGAGCTTCGGAACTACAACCTCTGTATAGGTTTTCTTCAACCGCGGCGCGGCTGCTTCTGCCTGATTAGCCATCGATGAGGTCTCCCGAACGCTTGGCATAACGGACCTTACGGCCATCATCCATGATCTTGAATCCGACGCGTGTCGGCTTGCCATCTTTCGGATCCGCTACTGCGAGATTGGAAAGTTGAATCGGCAATTCTTTTGAAATGATGCCGCCTTCTTGCTGCATCGTCTGCTTCTGATGCTTGCGCACGACATTGACGCCACGCACAACCGCACGGTTTTCCTTCGGCATCACCTGAAGCACTTCACCGGACTTTCCGCTGTCACGGCCGGTCAATACGACGACTTTGTCGCCCTTCTTGATCTTAGCAGCCATCACAGCACCTCCGGCGCAAGCGAAATGATCTTCATGTGGTTCTTCGCGCGCAATTCGCGCGGCACCGGTCCGAAGATACGGGTGCCGACGGGTTCTTTCTGATTGTTGATCAGAACAGCGGCATTCGAGTCGAACCGAATGACCGAACCGTCAGCACGGATGATGTCTTTCGCCGTACGCACAACGATCGCCTTCATCACGTCACCTTTCTTCACGCGACCGCGCGGAATGGCTTCTTTGATGGAGACGACGATGATATCGCCGACTGAGGCATAGCGACGCTTTGAGCCGCCAAGCACCTTGATGCACATCACCCGACGGGCGCCGGAATTATCGGCAACGTCGAGATTGGTTTGGACCTGGATCATCTTTTGATCCTTTCTCTGTCTCAGACTGGTTTCCGAAAACCCTTAGGTCGAGGGCATCCGGACTTCGACTGACGGGGGTCTACGCCCCCCGCATTTCATTTCTTCAGGAAGCTCAAGACGACGCGACGTCGACCAGAACCCATGACTTCAAGCGTGAGATCGGCTTTGACTCTTCAATACGAACTTCGTCACCGACCTTAGCTTTATTGTTTTCGTCATGCGCATGATAATTCTTCGTGCGACGGACGGTCTTCTTGAGCAGGGGGTGGGTGAAACGACGTTCCACTTTCACCACAATCGTCTTGTCTTGCTTGTCGCTGACAACGACGCCCTGAAGAATGCGCTTCGGCATATCGTGCTCCTTAAGCCTTTTCAGCGGTTGCCCGCTTGGCATTGGCAACCGTTTGCACGCGCGCGATGTCACGACGGACAACGCGAACGCGCGAGGAATTTTCGAGTTGGCCGGTTGCTCTCTGGAAGCGCAGATTGAACTGCTCCTTCTTGAGCTTCACGAGCTCCTCATTGAGCTGATCGGCCGACATCGCTTTGAGATCGGAAAGACGCTGTGCGTTTTTCATGGCGTTGTTCTTCCTTACTCGGCAATGCGCTGAACGAAGCGCGTCTTGATCGGAAGCTTCGCAGCAGCAAGCGTCAACGCTTCGCGCGCGATTTCGACAGACACACCATCGATTTCGAACATGATACGACCGGGCTTCACGCGGGCGACCCAGAATTCTGGAGCACCCTTACCTTTACCCATGCGAACTTCGGCAGGCTTCGACGACACCGGCACGTCAGGGAACACACGGATCCACACGCGACCCGCACGCTTCATGTGACGGGTGAGTGCGCGACGCGCGGCTTCAATCTGACGGGCGGTGATACGCTCCGGCTCCATGGCCTTCAGGCCATATTCACCGTAATCGAGCGAGGTCGCGCCTTTCGAGACGCCATGAATGCGTCCCTTAAATTGCTTGCGGAATTTTGTTTTCTTTGGCTGCAGCATGTTCCTGGTCCTTCGGTCCTTGCCGCCCTATCAATTGGCCGCATCGCGACGGCCACCAGAGCGACCGCCCTCGTCTGCCATGCGCTTGTCCTGCGCCATCGGGTCATGTTCAAGGATTTCACCCTTGAAGATCCAGACCTTGATGCCGCAAGTGCCATAGGTGGTGAAAGCTGTGCCGACGCCGTAATCGATATCGGCGCGCAGCGTGTGAAGCGGAACGCGACCTTCGCGATACCACTCGAGACGGGCGATTTCGGCGCCGCCGAGGCGGCCCGAGCAATTGATACGAATGCCTTCGGCGCCGAGACGCATTGCCGACTGCACCGAACGCTTCATCGCACGGCGGAACGCCACGCGGCGCTCGAGCTGCTGTGCAATCGCATCGGCAACGAGTGTCGCATCGATTTCAGGCTTACGCACTTCGACGATGTTCAAAACAACTTCCGACTTGGTCATTTTACCAACAGCCGAACGAAGCTTTTCGATGTCTGCGCCCTTCTTGCCGATGACAACGCCCGGACGTGCCGAATAAATCGTCACGCGGCACTTCTTGTGCGGACGCTCGATCACGATCTTCGCAACAGCGGCCTGCTTCAAGAGCTTCATCAACGCAGCGCGAATCTTGATGTCTTCATGAAGAAGCGTCGAGAATTCGTTCTTGCCCGCGACCCAACGGCTATCCCAGGTGCGGTTGATGCCGAGGCGAAGGCCGATCGGATTGACTTTCTGTCCCATCGTTTACTCCTTATGCCTCAGCCGATGCGGGAACTTCCCGCACGATGATGGTGAGATTTGAAAACGGCTTTTCAACACGACCGGCGCGACCGCGCGCACGAGCGTGGAAACGCTTCATCACAAGCGCCTTACCGACGAAAGCCTGCGACACGACGAGATCATCGACATCGAGGTCGTGATTGTTCTCGGCATTCGCGATCGCGCTTTCGAGACATTTCTTCACGTCAGCAGCAATGCGCTTGCGCGAGAATTCGAGATCAGCGAGTGCGCGCGAAACCTTCTTGCCG
The DNA here is from genome assembly GCA_963923565.1 of uncultured Alphaproteobacteria bacterium. GTDB lineage: Bacteria > Pseudomonadota > Alphaproteobacteria > Rhizobiales > Beijerinckiaceae > CAIUPE01. Next base: position 2,833 of record CAWUMH010000094.1, on the reverse strand, counting down.
CGAATAAGTTGCGCGACGAGATTCAGCTTCTGCGGCGAAACACGGATCATCCGCGCAACCGCTTTCGCTTCATTGTCCGCCAGAGCGCGGGGGGTGGATGCCTTGCCCATCGCGATCAGCTCCTCTTTGCCTTCTTGTCGGCCGCATGGCCGTGGAATGTGCGGGTCGGTGCGAATTCACCGAATTTGTGTCCGACCATTTCTTCCGACACTGAAACCGGAATGTGTTTCTGGCCGTTGTAAACGCCGAATGTGAGACCAACGAAATTCGGAAGGATCGTCGAACGACGGCTCCAAATCTTGATCACTTCAGACCGCTTCGAGTCGCGCGCCGCATCCGCCTTTTTGAGGAGGTAGCCGTCGACAAACGGGCCTTTCCAGACTGAACGTGTCATCAGAACCTTCCCTTACTTCTTCTTGCGGGCGTGGCGGTTCGACACAATGAATGTGTCTGTGCGCTTGTTAGACCGCGTCTTCTTGCCCTTGGTCGGCTTGCCCCATGGCGACACAGGGTGACGACCACCCGATGTACGACCTTCACCACCACCATGCGGATGGTCGATCGGGTTCATGGTGACGCCGCGATTGTGCGGGCGTTGGCCGAGCCAGCGTTGACGACCGGCTTTACCGATCGTGGTGTTCATATGATCAGGATTGGAGACCGCACCAATCGTTGCATAGCAATTGCCATGAACGAGGCGTTGTTCACCCGACTTCAAGCGAAGAATAACATAGCCCTGATCGCGACCGACGATCTGCGCATAGTTACCAGCTGAACGAGCAAGCGTGCCGCCCGCGCCGATCTTCGTTTCGATATTGTGCACAAGCGTGCCAACCGGAATGTTACCGATCGACATGGCATTGCCCGGCTTGATGTCAGCCTGTTCGCCCGACACCACTTCATCGCCCGGCTGCAAACGCTGCGGCGCGAGAATGTAGGACAAAGTGCCGTCCGGATATTTCAGAAGCGCGATGTAACCTGTGCGGTTCGGATCATATTCAATGCGCTCAACCTTGGCGGCAACGCCCGGCTGTGTGCGACGCTTGAAGTCGATCACGCGGTAAGATTGCTTGTGACCGCCGCCACGGAAACGAACGGTGATACGGCCATTATTGTTACGGCCGCCCTTTGACGACTTACCTTCGGTCAGCGCCTTAACGGGCTTACCTTTATGGAGGTCGCTGCGATCGACAAGAACGAGCTGTCGAAGGCTCGGTGTCGTCGGCTTGAATGTTTTAAGAGCCATAGCGCGCGATCCTTCCTCAGAGACCCGTCGTGAAGTCGATTGATGAACCCTCGGCGAGAGTCACGACCGCCTTCTTGACATCGGATTGCTGGCCGACCTTGCCTTTGAAGGTCTTGACCTTGCCCATCCGGATCAATGTATTCACGCTCTTCACTTTCACGTTGAAGAGCTTCTCAACTGCCGCCTTGATCTGCGGCTTTGTCGCTGTGCGTGAAACCTTGAACACAACCTTGTTCTGCTCGGAAGCAGCGGTCGCCTTCTCCGTGATCACAGGGCTGACGATGACGTCGTAATGGCGCGGATCGATGCTCATTTGAAGCGAGCCTCCAATGCGTCCACGGCCGCTTTCGTCAGCACCAGCGTCTCACGACGCAGGATGTCGTAGACATTGATGCCCTGCACCGGCAGGACGTCGATATTCGGGATGTTGCGCGCAGCCAGCGCGAAATTCTTTTCGACTTCCGCGCCATCGATCACGAGCGCGTTGGCCAAACCGAGTTTGCCGAGACGATCGGTAAGATCCTTCGTCTTGGGCGATGACAAAGCAGCCGTGTCGAACACGCGCACCGCGCCGTCCTTCACCTTTGCCGACAAAGCATGACGCAGCGCGAGCTGACGCACCTTCTTCGGAAGATCATGCGCATGGCTGCGCACAACCGGACCGAAGGCGCGACCGCCGCCACGGAATTGCGGCACACGTGCCGAACCGTGACGTGCACCACCGGTGCCCTTCTGCTTGTACATCTTCTTACCGGTGCGCCAGATTTCAGCGCGACCTTTTGTTTTGTGCGTGCCAGCCTGACGCTTGGCCAACTGCCAAAGCACCATGCGCTGAATGAGATCGACGCGCGGCTCCAAACCGAAGATATCGTCGGAAAGTTCAACCGAACCGGCCTTGCCGCCATCGAGTGTCGTGACATCAAGTTTCATCACGCATTCTCCTGCACTTCAGCGGCCGGTGCTTCAGCCTTCGCTGCGCCATCGCCCTTCAGACGAAACGCACCCGGCTTCGGCGCATCTTTCGGAAGCGGATGTTTCACCGCATCACGAACATAAATATAACCGCCCTTCACGCCCGGAACTGCACCCTCGACGAGAATGAGTCCACGATTGAGATCGGTCTGCACAACACGCAGATTTTGCGTCGTCACGCGATCGACACCCATGTGACCAGGCATCTTCTTGTTCTTGAAGGTCTTGCCCGGATCCTGACGACCACCGGTCGAACCGATCGAGCGATGCGAGACCGAGACACCGTGCGTTGCACGAAGACCGCCGAAGTTCCAGCGCTTCATACCACCGGCAAAGCCCTTACCTGTTGTTGTACCCGTCACATCGACGAACTGACCAACAACGAAGTGATCGACCGTGATTTCAGCGCCGACCGGGATCATGTCCTTGTCGTCCACGCGGAATTCCGCGACCTTCTGCTTCGGCTCAACTTTGGCAATCGCAAAGTGACCGCGCTCGGCCTTCGGCACATTCTTGACCTTGGCCAAACCGACGCCGACTTGCAGCGCGGTGTAACCGTTCTTTTCAACTGTGCGATGAGCGACCACTTCACAGCGATCGACCTTCAACACTGTC
>CAWUMH010000093.1:0-6181 GCA_963923565.1 uncultured Alphaproteobacteria bacterium | reverse complement strand
CATCGTGGCCCCGACCAATAAGCGTTGCGAACCAGGAGAGCGCAGACGCTGCAGACAGCGTCACACCCATCACATGCCAGCGATGGGGAAGGGCGTGGCACATCGCGTTCAATACACGTTCGGGCTTTGTTTTGAGTTCGCTTGTGACGGCGAAGAGAACGCCGGATGTACCGAGCGATAAAATACCTTCGCCGGGATTGACGGCCCCAATACCCACAGCGGCTGCAGCATTGTCACCCGCGCCGCCGGCGATGACGACACTGTTACTCGTGAGGCCCCAGGCTTCAGACAAAGTTGACGATAAATGTGCCGAAGCCTCACTGCCTTCGACAAGGCGGCCCACATAAGACCGATCAATACCGCTCGCCGCCAATAAGGTATCGTCCCATTTACGATTTTTTATGTCGTGCCAGAGTGTGCCGCCCGCATCGGACATTTCTGAAACATAATCGCCAGAGAGCCTGAAGCGGATATAGTCTTTAGGCAAAAGAATCTTTTTCGTGCGGGCAAAGATCTCGGGTTCGTGGCGTTTTACCCATAACACTTTGGGTGCGGTGAAGCCGACCATTGAGAGATTAGAGGCGCGGTCGACAAAATCAGGAAGGCTTGATTGCAGTTCTTCCGCTTCTCGCCCGCATCGCCCATCATTCCAGAGAATAGCCGGTCGCAATACTTGGCCTGTTTCGTCAAGAAACACGGAACCGTGTTGCTGGCCTGAAAGGCCGATGGCCTTTAAGCGCGAGAAAGCGTCAGGCGCTTTTTGTCGAAGTTCATCAACGGCTGAAAGACAAGCCTGCCACCATTCTTCCGGATCTTGCTCCGACCACAAAGGATGCGGCCTCGAAATCGAGATCGAAATATTTGCTTCAGCTAAGAGCGATTGGTTTTGATCAATCAGGAGTGCTTTGATCGATGAGGTTCCGATATCAAAGCCAAGAAAAGTGTCGCTCATAGACGCCGTCTATCCCAGATATTCTTTGAGGATCGTGCGATCCGCAATCTCCATGCCGAAGCCCGGACGGGTTGAAACTCTCAGGTGTCCTTTATCGGGTATATCTTCGCCGGTGAAAAGATGCCCGAAGACGGGCGCAATCGATTTTCCATCAGGGCTTGCCGCTACATATTCGCAAAAGGCGGGTCCCGTTTGGCTGGCGATGAAATGATAGGAATAAGGCCCGCTGCCATGCGGAATGACCATCACATCATAGGCGGAGGCGTGGGCGGCGATACGCAAGAGCTCCGTCATACCCCCAACCCACATGACATCGGGCTGAATAATATCGACAAGGCGCTCTTCGATCATCTGCCGGAATCCATAGCGTGTATATTCGTGCTCGCCTGTGGTCCATTTGAGTGTGGGGTGCGCGGCACGAATAGCGCGATAGCCTTCTGTGTCATCGGGGGAGAGCACTTCTTCCCACCAATAAATATCAAGTGACTTACAGGCCTCCGCTAATTCAATCGCATAGGGAACGGTGAGCGACATATAGCAATCGACCATTAGGGGATAATCGACTCCCAAATTTGTACGATGGAGCTCAAGAAATTCGACATTCTTTTTTAAGCCCGGGCGCCCTTCGTAAGGACTATGCGGAAGAGGAACTTTCGCGCCCCAGAATCCCAGTGATTTGATCGCGAGTGGCTCAGGTGTTGTGCAATAAAATGAAATTTCATCGCGGCTCAAACCGCCAATGAGATTATAGACGGGCTCATTTCTGATTTTGCCGACAAGATCCCACAAAGCGAGATCAACCGCGCTAATCGCCATAATGGGCAAACCTTTGCGGCCATATGGCAGCGACGCGCGATAAAGCTCATCCCAAATACGATTGATATTGCGCGCGTCTTCGCCAATTAGAAATCGGCTGAAATGACTTTTGATCAACCAGCACGCGGGAACACCGCCTGTGCCGGACGCAATACCGCGATGTCCGCCTTCCGTTTCAATCTCAACAACAAGACTGCCGATGGTACCAATGCCCCAGCTTGATCTTTTCTCGCGATATTTTTCATGCCCAGACATCGGATTTGAAATCAAACTATCAACCAACCAATGACGCGCATTGGCTTCCTGTTTGAAATAGGCGCCCGCATTGGCAGACGGATCAAGCGTAAAAGCGCGAACGGCTTTAATCCGGAAGTCGGACGGGTTGGTCATGGTATGAAACCTATCATCTTTGTTGCGTGCACCTGTCTTACGGTAAATGGAACACGCGCTTTAAGGGAATTTGAACCGGCACATTATCCGCATCAGCCGCCATGATATCGCGCATGAAGGCCCACCATTTTTTAGTGATTTCGAGTTCAGGCACCTGATCCAAAGTGTTGTCATCCGACAACGTCAGAATGCCAAAGAGATGATAGCTCTCGGCATCAAGCCAAATCGAATAATCCGAAACTCCAGCGTCTTTCAGTGCCTTTTTCAATTCGGGATACACCTCATCATGACGCTTTTTGTATTCGGCTGCCTGACCGGGGAACAGATTCATTCTGAAAGCGATTTGCTTGGGCATGATTATTTCTCCTCACTCTGGCCAAGTTTGCGCATGGCAGCCAAGGTCGTATCGCGCACATGTTCGAGGTGGCGTCGATAGGCCTTTGTCGCTTTTGCGGGATCACGTTGGGCAATCGCCTCGGCAATTTCGATATGTTGCATAACGCTTTTTTTAATATTGCCCTTCATCTCACTGGCAACGCGGCGAATATCGAGTCCGACATCATAGAGGCCTTGGGCCATTGCCGAGAGCATGCGGTTATCTGCGCCATCATTAAGCGATTGATGAAATTCGATATCAAGCAGGCGGAAGCCGACGGAGTCTTGAAAAAATGCACGCCCATCGACCGCATGTTTCATAATGCGCTCGCGTTGCTCCGCGCTGGCACGCAGAGCGCAGAGGCGCACAAGTTCGAGATCAACCACAAGGCGCGCTTCAAAATGCTCATTCACATCAAAATCATTGGTTGAGAGCATTACATTGAACGGCGCGATCAATCGGCTGGGTGACAGATCAGTGACGGAATAGCGTCCGCCCTGACGGCTTTCCAAAATTCCCATGAGAGACAATGCTTTTAAGGCTTCACGCAGAGCGGGGCGGGAGATTCCAAAAGCGATACCCATTTGTTGTTCGGTCGGTAAGCGATCACCCGGGCGAAGATTCCCCGATTTGACCATCGACAGGATGCGATGGGCGACTTGCTCAGAAACGGAACGCCGCTCCGCAATGGCACCCGTTACTTCAGCCTTTGGCGCCGGTTTGCGGGCTTGCGCGAAAAGATTAGAAAAAGCGACGTCACTCTCGAGCGGCGCTTGCCGCTTACGCGGTGGTTCAGATTTTACTCTTGTTGCAGCGCGCGCCACGTCAGACTCACAAACTCAGATTATAGAATTTAATCGCGTTATCGCGATAAATCATGCGGGTTTCATTTTCCGTCAATCCGAGTTTTACGAATGCCTCATCAAGCACATCAACCCATTCTTCCATGGTCGTTGATTGCAAGAGAATCGGATAGTCGCCCGCATAAATCACGCGCTCAGGACCAAAAACATCAATAGTCGCAGCGATATAGGGGAAGAGTTGCTCGCGCGTCCATTGCGGCCCCGCATAGGGCGGAAGATCAGACAGCTTCACCCACATATTTTTATAGCGCGCGAGATCACGAAGATCGTCACGGAATTGGGAGAGGGCCCCTTGGGCAATGCCGGGCTTACCGCAATGATCGAGAATGAGCGGGACATTCGATGAAATTTTCGGCACAAATTCCCGAATTATATCCATCTGCGTATAGTTCGGATTGATATCGAAGGAATATCCGAATTTTTCCAAGCAATTCACGCCTTCGATAAAGGCGGCGCTTAAGGTGAGCGCACGCGGATCTTTATCAAACTCCATGATGCGCCGGATGCCATGAACAAGCGGATGGCGCTCTTTCATGATGCTTAGAACCGAGTCGACCTTCTTGCCCCATTCAACCGGCGCCATGGGAATGATGGCTTTGATACGCGGATCGCGCTTTTTCTCATCCTCAACAAATTCGATCTCTTCGATATATTGGCCGCCACCCTCCCAGAAATCCGCATAGCATTCGAGAAAGACCATGGCTTCTATCTCGAGCTTCCCGCAATCACGCTGGTAATCTTCAACATGGTAGGGATGACCAAAGAGCTTATGGCCATCAAAGGCTGAATATTTCAGACGCGTCTGATCCCACACATGAAGATGTGTATCGATGATTGGGAAATTGGGCATGGACTGCTCCCTTATCGTGTCACTTTGAAATGGGGATCAACAGGTTTGAGTGTGAGGCCAAAGCCTGGCTTTTTATCATCAAGATCAATAAACCCATTTTGAGCTTCGGGCTCGCCATTAAATATATACCAAAACAATTCATTGCCGACTTCGACCGGCACCTTCGGAAAATATTCTGCAATTGGACCAGCATAAGACGACATCGTGATATGGTAATTATGCATTTGCCCCGCATGCGGAACAACAAGAATGTCATGCGCTTCGCAAAGATCGGTGATTTTCTTTGCGGCCGTTATGCCCCCGACACGGTTTACATCAAATTGCGCAATATCATAGGCGCCGAGATGAAGCGCATCGCGGAAGCCGGAGAGCGTGTATTCGTGCTCACCACCGGAAATATTCACAAGATTGAGCGCGCGCAATGCCGCATAAGCGTGAAGATCATCGGCGATAACGGGTTCTTCAACCCATCTTAGATTATAAGGCGCAATAGCCCGCAACATGCGCTTCGCATATTCAAGATTCCAGCCCATATAGGCATCGGCCATGATTTCGATATCGGGACCAACCGCTTCGCGCGTTGTGCGCACGAGATCGATATTCTTGTTAATGCCTGAAATACCGTCTTTTGGTCCCCAGCCGAAGCGAAGTTTAACGGCTTTATATCCCTGATCCGCATAGGCTTTAGCCTCGGTGAATAGGGTATCGAGGGGCTGCGAATAAAGACGCGACGCATAGACGGGAATTTTTGATTTCGTTCTTCCGCCCAAAAGCTTGAAGACGGGTTGATTGAGAATCTTTCCTTTAAGATCCCACACGGCGAGATCAACCGCGCTGATCGCCGTCATGCCGATGCCTTTGCGTCCGAATGGCAAAGTGCGGCGATACATGGATTGCCAGATATATTCGTTATCAAGCGGATCGGTGCCGATGAGAAGGGGCTTTAAATAGGTGTCGATGGTTGTTTTGGTGGCATGGGGCGAGAGTGCGGCATTACCAATTCCAATTGTTCCGTCATCACATTCAATTTCGACGACAAGCCAGCCGAGAAAGCGAAAGCCGGCAATCATGCCGGTTACATCGGTGATGAGATCATTCGGCGTCGTGCAAAAATGTGGCGGCATCGACGCGACGGGGCCGGTCCATTCATAAATCATCGTGCGGACATCTGTAATGCGCGGCATAGTGCTACCTCATGGCAAAGGGCCCAAAGCGTCGGCAAAACGCTTGGTCCATTCAAGTCCTGATGATGTGGGGCGATCGGTAGGAATGCGCAGGGTGCTTGGCTCAATGCCTAAGCGGTGCGCGGCGATCAATTTGCCGTAGAGAAGAAAAGCACCAAGCCCCTGCATCGCAAAGGCAATCGCGGGAATGAGTTTTTGATATAACGCTTCCGCGTCAACTTCACGGCCTTCTTTCATGGCTTCCGCGATTTTGACTTGCAGATCGATGGTTTCGATCCCGGGAATCATACCATCGCAGCCGGCGCGCAGATTATCGGTAAGCTCTAAGCCCGCACGGCCATTGAACACTTTCATGCGACCATTGATTTTGCGGATCATCTCCGCGACCGCGATGGCGGTGCTCTCCGCTTTTACAATCGATACATTCGGATGAGCCTGATGAAGTGCAATAAGATCCTCAGCCGAGAGGCCAATGCCTAAAAATTCAGGCGCGTTTTGAATCCCGATCGGACAGGAGACCGCACCGGCGACGGCACCAAAAAATTCAATCAAATCGGCGCTGCTCGCGGGCGGGCGAGGGGGTTGGAGAATGAGCCACGCTGCACCCGCCTTTTCCGCATAGCGCGCGGTGTCAATCATATCGGGAATATTGCCGTCAGCGACTGTAACAGCAACAGGCGCGCGTCCCGCGACATCTTTAAATGTCCAGTCGATCAACATGCGGCGTTCGTCGCGACCGAGTTTTGCGAC
>CAWUMH010000092.1:0-6323 GCA_963923565.1 uncultured Alphaproteobacteria bacterium | reverse complement strand
GATCCACTCGCCTCTGCACGTGACATTCGTGAAACCTTTGCGCGCATGGCGATGAATGATGAAGAGACAGTTGCGCTTATTGCCGGTGGTCACACTTTCGGCAAAGTGCATGGTGCCGCTGATCCTTCAAAATATGTTGGACCCGAGCCCGAAGGCGCAAGCATTGAAGAGCAGGGCCTTGGATGGAAGAACACTTATGGTCCGGGTCATGGCACGCACACGATCACAAGTGGTCTTGAAGGGGCGTGGACAAAGAACCCGGTGAAGTGGGACAATAATTATCTCGACAACCTCTTCGATTATGAATGGGAATTGACGAAGAGCCCTGCAGGCGCATGGCAATGGACGCCGAAAGATGGTGCAGGCGCAGGTACGGTGCCCGATGCTCATGATCCGACGAAGCGTCATGCACCAATGATGCTGACTTCCGATTTGGCACTGCGAGTCGATCCGATCTATGGCCCGATCTCGAAGCGCTTCAAAGATAATCCGGCTGAGTTTGCTGATGCCTTTGCGCGTGCATGGTTCAAGCTCACGCATCGCGATATGGGTCCGAAGACACGGTATCTCGGCCCAGAAGTACCGAAGGAAGATTTGATCTGGCAGGATCCGGTTCCGGCCGTTAATCATCCGCTTGTCGATGCAAAAGATGTTGCCGCATTGAAGGCGCAGATTTTGAGCGCAGGCATTTCAATTGCTGATCTTGTTTCGACAGCATGGGCGTCGGCTTCAAGCTTCCGCGGATCGGATCGTCGCGGTGGCGCGAATGGTGCCCGTATTCGCTTGGCACCGCAGAAGGATTGGGAAGCCAATAATCCTGCAACGCTGCACAAAGTATTGGCGGCGCTTGAATCTATTCAAACGAAGTTCAATGCGTCAGCGACTGGCGGTAAGAAAATCTCGCTCGCGGATTTGATTGTGCTTGCGGGCGGTGCGGCGATTGAAGACGCAGCCAAGAAGGCTGGCCATTCAGTTGAAGTACCGTTCACAGCGGGTCGTATGGATGCAAGCCAAGAGCATACGGATGTTGAGTCCTTCTCGGTGCTCGAACCGATTGCCGATGGTTTCCGCAATTATCAGAAGGGTCGCTATTCTGTGTCGGCTGAAGAGTTGCTGCTCGACAAAGCGCAGCTTCTCAATCTGACGGGCCCGGAAATGACGGCGCTTGTGGGCGGTCTTCGTGTTCTCAATGTGAATACCGGCAAAGCGCAGCATGGCGTGTTCACGAAAACGCCCGAAACACTCACTAATGATTTCTTCGTCAATCTCCTCGATATGTCCACCGAGTGGAAGGCGACGGATGACAAGGCGGAGACATTCGAGGGCCGCGATCGTAAAACCGGTGCCGTAAAGTGGACGGCAACGCGTGTTGATCTTGTCTTCGGATCGAATTCGCAATTGCGCGCCTTTGCCGAAGTCTATGGGCAAGCCGATTCCAAAACGAAGTTTGTGAAAGACTTCGTTGCTGCCTGGACCAAGGTGATGATGCTCGACCGGTTCGACATTGCCTGATTTGCGGTTAAATGAGTGAAATTAAGGGCGCAACTTTTGAGGTTGCGCCCTTTTTCATTTCTGGAGACGCGCCACAATACATTGCGCGCCGGTGCGGGGCTGCTTTATATAGATTGAAGATCACATATCGATTCGGTCTGATGGCGCGTCTTTTTTCATCAGGCCAAACGTGAAAGCCGGAGGCTTTATCATGCTAAAATTTTTATCATCCGCGACTATTGTGGCGTTGCTTGCTTTGTCGGGTTCTGCATCGGCCAATCCGTTTTTCGGACCCAATGACGCGTCATGTGTGACCGCCGCAGAGGCGTCGGCCAAGCAATATGAGCATGAGCAGAAAATCATTTGGGGCAAAATGGGCGGCTCGATTCAGGAATTCAAACAGCAGCGCTATTTTGTTTCCGGCCGCAATCAATGCTTGCTCGATGTGAAATTTAAGATTGCCCAGAAGGGCCGTCTTGTGACCACGCGTTATCTTGTTGATGCTTTTGAGCGTCGTATCTATGGCACCTTCTACGGTGTTGGTGATACCGGGAGTGAGCCGAAGCCGCTGACTTGCAATTACGGTGTGAGCTTTAATGAAGCGGGTCAATGCGCCAATGAATCCGAATTCGAAGATGTGATCCAGCAGCTCGTAAAGTAAGAGCATCGCTTCGATCGCTTCTGCGAAATCGCACAAAACAAAAAAGCCATCGCTCTACAGCGATGGCTTTTTCTTTAATCAAGTACGATATGTTTAGTCGCTAACCAGAATGAGCGCCCAGTAGGTCTTGTAGCGTGACTTTGCTGAGTCTGCGCGCGCCATGCCCATATATTTTGCATTCTTCAGGCGCATATTTTCATTGTGATAAGGCGAACGGATCCAAGAACTGATAGCGCCTTCAGCCGATGTATGGGTCGCGCCGACATTTTCTGTCGCTTCCGACTTTTCAAATCCGGCCGCGTCGACACGGCTTACGAAGTCACCAGCCACTTCATGTGTCAATGCATCTCGTGTTGCCATCGCGGTGGCTTGGAATTTAGCCAGTTCAACGAGACGCGGTTCAATTTTCACCGGACCGAGACCTTGGCTCGCGCGAAACCGGTTAAGCGCAGCTAAGCCGTCAGCGGAAACATCCTGCGATGTCACTTCGCCCACAACAACATTGGGGAGCGATACTTTCGATCCAGAAGAACAGGACGCAAGAAGCACACCAAGAACCGCGAGCGTTGCGGGGCGCAGGTAGCGTTGAAGGCGACGATCAGAACTAGTCATTCGAACATCCATTTCAGTCAAAACGGCGCGAGGCCGAAACACTATCGACAGTTGATAATCTGAATGATCTGAATCGGGAAGGGCTGTTTAGGAGAAAAATATGGACGGCTTTTTTGACAGCGAAATGAAAGAGAAAAAGGGCGGCGGGTTTAGTCCGCCGCCTGATCAATCAATCATTTAACGCGCCGGGGCCCGGAATAGCGCCGGGAGGGCATTTGCCGAGAATGATCATGCCGAGCACTTCATCCTTCGTCACGTCTTGCACGCGGGCGGTGCCTACGATGCGGCCGTTTTTCATAACAGCGACACGATCAGACAACTCAAACACATCATGAATGTCATGGCTGATCAGGAAGATGCCTATGCCCTGCTTTTTTAATTCAAGCGTGAGGTCAGACACTTGCTGCGTTTCTTGCGGCCCGAGTGCAGCGGTGGGCTCATCCATGATCAAAATATTGGCGTTGAAGTGAATCGCGCGCGCAATCGCAACGGATTGGCGCTGACCGCCTGACAATTTCTTTACCGGCTCTTTGAAGCGGCGGAAATTGGGGTTTAAGCGGCCCATGACTTCGCGCGTCGCGGCTTCCATTGCCACGTCATCAAGCGTGCCCCACTTTGTTTTAAGTTCGCGACCCAAAAACAAATTGGCGGCAGCATCGACATTATCGGCAAGCGCGAGAGTCTGATAAATTGTCTCAATACCGTAACGCTTGGCATCACGCGGATTATCGATCGAGGCCTTCTCGCCGCGAATATAGATATCGCCATGATCGCGTTGATAGGCACCCGAGAGAATTTTGATCAATGTCGATTTGCCGGCACCATTATGGCCGAGCAATCCCACAACTTCGCCTTCATAAAGTTCAAGCGAGGCGTGATCGACGGCTTTAATGCCGCCAAAGGCAATCGAAATGTCGCGCATTTCGACAATCGGCTTACGTCCCGCGCTGAAGGCCGTGACAGTTGCCGAAGATGATGCGTGATGATGGTCACTCATGGTGCGCACTCCGCTCTTAATTCGCGCGACGACGATAGATCTGGTCAAGCCAAACAGCGAAAACCAGCACAGAACCTACAGCCATGTCTTTATAGGCCGAGTCGAAGTTTAGAAGGGTCATGCCCGATTGCAGGGATTGCATCACAAGCGCGCCCAGCATGGCGCCATAGATTGTACCCACACCCCCCGCGAGCGAGGTGCCGCCAATAACGGTTGCTGCGATAACGTAGAGCTCGTCGAAAAGACCAAGCGCATTCGAAGCGGCATTGAGACGTGCTGATGAGATACAGGCTGATATTGCTGCAAGCACGCCCATAAGCGTGAACATCAGAAGCGTGATTTTACGTGTATTCACGCCGGCGAGTTCTGCAGCTTCCGGATTACCACCGATCGCATAAATATAGCGACCAAATTGTGTGCGCGTGGCAATGAATGTCATACCAAGACCAACAACGGCTGCAATCAAAACGGGAATCGCAAAGCCGCGTGAAATCAACAATCCACCTTCCGGAACGGGAATATTATGCAGTGCTGCGTAATCCGCCGCGAGCTTTGGCGGGAAGTAATAGGAATTGACGAGCAAGACTGTTCCGATGGTTAATGCAAATCCCATCGCCACCAAAAAGGCTTCGGCCCAAATAGGGCGTTGGGGGAAGCGGAATTTATTTCTTGCTGAACGTCCCGAGCGAATGCCCAGAAGGATCAATACACAAATCAAGATGCCAATGATCCAAGTCGCGGTGGCTCCGATTGACGCATAGAAAGGGCCGCCGCCCATGAGTTCAAATCGTTCATCCATCGGCGCAACAGTTTCGCCGCGAATAACGGCCCATGCCGCACCGCGCCAAACAATCAAGCCACCGAGTGTGACAATGAATGAGGGGATGCCGGCGTAAGAAATCAAATAGCCATGAAACGCGCCAATCAACGCGCCTGTGCAAAGACCGATGATAACGGAAAGGATCCAGATGGCGGGATGACCAACGCCGAGCCATGGACCAAGAATATAAACTTGAGAGTAGCCCATCACGACAGCAACAAAAGCCAAGAGTGAGCCAACCGAAAGATCGATATGGCGCATGACGATGATCATCACCATGCCGGTAGTCATCACGGCAATCGATGCCGTTTGAACAAGAAGGATCCAGAGATTGCGCGGCGTTAAGAAGACGCCATTGCCATTGCGCAGATCACCCGCAATTTGAAAGCCCACCCAAATCAGGACCAACGCGCCGATCATACCTAACAGACGGGTATCAATCTCGGTGGCACGCAAGAAGCGGGTAATCATCCCTTCTTGCGCCAGCGCGGGTTCCGACCGCGTTTCGGGGGACTGGGTCATAGCGTTTCTCTCTCAGGCTTTGGGGCGCGCTTTGTTTGAGTCGAAGCGTCTTATTTTTTGTTATTTGAAATTGATGTGGTGAGAAAAAACCGCGCCGCCTTCCTTCCGGAAATAGCGGCGCGGTTCAGATATGATCAGGCGCGGCGTTGAGTAAACGACTTCGCCCTAACGATCATTAGCCGCAAGCCTTGACGGTGCCGGCCTTCACGCCAGCGCAAGCCTTCTCTTTCGAGATGTGGCCAGCGTCGATAGCGAGATTGAGCGAGTCCTTCGTGATCACTGTCGGCTCGAGGAGGATCGAGTTCATCTCGACGCCCTTCTTGCCGAGGTTAAACTTGGTCACGCCGGGGAGCTTGTCGATCGCCGTACCGTCAGCAATCATGTTGGCGAGTTCGCCAGCCTTTTTGCCGAGCTGACGAGCGTCTTTCCAGATCGAAACAGTCTGGGTGCCGAGAGCAACGCGGTTGATTGCAGCAAGGTCACCGTCCTGGCCCGAAACAGCAACCGAGCCGTCCATGCCTTGTGCCTTAAGCGCTGCAACAACGCCCGATGCCATGCCGTCATTTTCAGACACGACAGCGTCGATCTTGTTGCCGGTTGAAGTCAGGCATTGCTCCATGTTCTTCTGAGCATTGTCTGGCTTCCAGCCATCCGTGAAAGTTTCGCAAGAATTCTTGATCTTGCCAGCCTTGATCGCATCGCCGAGCACTTCCATGATGCCCTTGAAGAGGAAGGTTGCGTTCGGGTCACCCTTGTCGCCCTTGATGAAGGCGTAGTTACCGGTTGGCTTTACCTTCTGCACTTCCTTCGCCATCAAACGGCCGACGCCGATATTGTCGAAGGTGATGTAGAGCGCTGACGGATCTTCGAACTGAACGTCATAAGCCATTGTCTTTACGCCCGCGTCGCGAGCAGCCTTGATCGATGGAAGGATCGCGTCTGAATCATAAGCAACGATGATCAAAACGTCGACTTTCTGCGTGATCAGACCTTCAATGTCCTTGGCTTGCTTTTCAGCTGAGCCCTGAGCGTCGGTCGATACATATTTGTTGCCTGCGGCCGTAACGGCAGCCTTGATGGCGGCTTCGTCGGTCTTCCAACGCTCTTCCTGGAATGTCTTCCAAGAAACGGCGATCGTCTTGTCCTTGGCCAGCGCCGGAACCGTCGCGCCCAAAATCAGGGCGCCCGTCAGCGCAGCAACGGTTGCTTTCAACATGGGA
>CAWUMH010000091.1:0-6408 GCA_963923565.1 uncultured Alphaproteobacteria bacterium | reverse complement strand
GGCTGTTATCTTTTTGCGGGTCCCACCGGTGTTGGTAAAACCGAAGTGGCGCGTCAGCTTGCCTCTTCATTGGGTGTCGAGATCAAACGCTTCGACATGTCCGAATATATGGAGCGTCACGCGATTTCACGTTTGATCGGTGCGCCTCCTGGTTATGTCGGCTTTGATCAAGGCGGTCTGTTAACTGATGCGGTTGATCAACATCCACATTGCGTTTTGTTGCTTGACGAAATTGAAAAGGCGCATCCGGATCTCTTTAATATTCTCTTGCAGGTTATGGATCACGGCAAGCTCACCGATCATCATGGCAAGACGGTTGATTTTCGTAATGTGATTCTGATCATGACGACAAATGCCGGGGCTGCCGATCTCGCCAAGGCTGCGTTTGGTTTCACGAGAACAAAACGCGAGGGTGATGATCAGGAAGCGATCAATCGCCTTTTTGCGCCCGAGTTCCGCAATCGTCTCGATCAGATCATTTCCTTCGCGCAGTTGCCGAAAGAAGTGGTTGGCAAAGTGGTCGACAAATTCGTGTTGCAGCTTGAAGCACAATTGGCTGATCGCAATGTCACGATCGAATTGTCGGATGAGGCACGCGTCTGGCTCGTCGATCATGGTTATGATGAAACCATGGGCGCGCGGCCGATGGCACGTCTTATTCAATCTGCCATCAAACAACCGCTTGCTGACGAGTTGCTATTCGGCAAATTGAAGCAGGGCGGTGGGGTTCGTGTGGTTGTTGAGGGTGAAGAGAAAGACAAGAAGCTTGGCTTTGTCTATCTCGAGGGGCCCGTGACACCGAAACCCGAAAAAGCTGTTGCTGACGCCAAAGCAAAAACCGGCAAGAAATCGCCACCCCGTAAAGTGATCGCTAAACCTGTGCGCTCTGTGCCAAAGGTCCCGCTTTGATTTGACCTTTGAGTGAGAGGAGCCCTTAACGGTGAGAACACGCCGACAACGCCGTATGGACCGTTATCGTGCGCGATTGCGTTATGAGAACGCGGTCGCGTGGCTTGTTGTTCCGGCGACGCTTGTCGCTCTTCTTTATGGTGCGATGATGCTTTGGAAGCAGGTGGCTGATACACCGCTTGCCCGCATGATCACCGGCCAGTGATGTCTTTAAGAACTTATCGCCGATCGAATTTTTTCAGCATTCGCTTTGATGATTTCTGATTTTTCCATCTGGCCTGAATGGGCTTTGAGCGGGACGCCGTCTTTACGTGGCAGAATATGGACATGCAGGTGGAAAACGGTTTGCCCTGCAGCCGCGCCATTAAATTGCATGATCGTCACACCGTCTGCCTGCATGCCGTCTTGCGCTGCGCGTGCGATTTTTTGAACGGTTGAAAAAAGCGAAGCGAATATCTGCGGATCAGCATCCATCAATCCGGTCGAAGGTTTCTTAGGAATCACGAGACAATGGCCATCGGCTTGCGGCATGATATCCATGAAAGCCAATGTGTGATCATCTTCATAGAGTTTTTCGCACGGTATTTCACTGCGCAGAATTTTCGCAAATATATTGTTCTGATCATAAATCATCGTCGTCATCCTGTTGCGAATTTTGATCGGTATTATCGAGTTGGGAATGTTTGCGGAAAGGCAAGTGTTCGGTCAATACGCCGCCAAGACGTTCAACATAAGCCCGTTCTTCTTCGAGATAATTAGCAACCGCTTCATGAAGTCCCGGATCGCGGAGGAAATGCGCGGATCTCATAATGACCGGGCGATAGCCGCGCGCGAGCTTATGTTCGCCTTGCGCGCCAGCCTCAACGGAGGTGAGCTTATGCGCGATCGCAAAATCCATGGCTTGATAGTAACAGGTTTCAAAATGCAAAAAGGGATGATGTTCAATTGCGCCCCAATTGCGCCCATAGAGTGTTTTTGAGCCGATGAAATTAATCGCGCCAGCGATATAGCGTCCAGCGCGCTTGGCCATAATCAATACGATCTTATTGGCCATGCTTTCACCGATCATCGAGAAAAAATCGCGCGTGAGATAAGGGCTTCCCCATTTGCGCGATCCTGTATCGATATAGAAATCAAAGAAGGCATCCCAATGATGTTCTTTGATATCGGATCCGGTGATCCATTCCATACTGATCCCCGCGCTCACCGCATCGCGTCTTTCGCGCTTGATCGATTTTCTTTTTCGTGAGGAAAGGCCTGCCAAAAAATCGTCGAAGGAATTATAATTCTCATTCAACCAATGAAATTGCTGGTCTAATCTTTCGAGATAGGCATTTTCGGAAAAGATTTTGAGATCGTCTTCAGTCACAAAAGTCGCATGAACGGACGATGCGCCGGTTTTGGCCGCGACTGACTTTAATGCTTTAGCGAGTTCAAATTTCAATTCTAGTTGACGATCGGAGGGCGCGACCAAAAGCCGTGGGCCCGTCACGGGCGTGAACGGCACAGAGACTTGCAGCTTGGGATAATAATGCCCGCCAACACGGCAATAGGCGTCAGCCCATGCATGATCAAAAACATATTCGCCGCGTGAATGGCTTTTGAGATAAGCGGGAACAGCCCCTATCAATTTATTCTCATCATTATGCAACAAGAGATGCGCGCCACCCCAGCCGGTTTCGGCTACAGCTGATTGAGACTCTTCAAGCGCCAAAAGAAACCCATGACGAAGAAACGGATTATCGGTTTCGCCTTTTTCGTCAGGCGTTCCTGTCGCGCACCGATCCCAGGACGCGGCATCAATCTCTTTGAGACTTTGCGCCAGTGTGATCGTGAGAGCCATGGTTTTATCCGAAGATATCAGGGACTAAATCCTTCGAATACGATTTGATCCGCATAGCGGCGCGCTTTTTCAAATTGATCGGCGGTGCGCACTGTCCACGTCACAATTGGTAAACCGAATTGCTCACGCATCATTTGCGGGGAGGCGTGATCGACATCTTTAATATACCAGGACAGGAAATCCGGCTTCATGGCGTTGAATGTTTTAAGCGATGCAAAATCTTGCTTTTGCTGTGCGGAGAGAAAATCCCATTCAGGATCATCATAGACGCTTTCGCCGATGAACCCTCTTGGGCGCTCGGGGGCAAGATGCGCCATCGCTTCGACCATGAGGGGATCAAAACTTTTGAGCGCCACCGGACCTTGATAGGATTTCAGGATCTCTGCCACACGGCGCACAGCTTCGATCGAGCCGTCGAAGCGACTCTTGATTTCACAAACGAGCGGCACGCGTCCTGAAAGTGTATCAAGAAACGCACGAAGTGGGGGAATGCGATCCGTCGTATCTTTTAGTGTCAAAGATGCAATTTCATGGGCTGGTTGATTTTTAAAATCCCCAGTCGATGTGGTCAAACGATCAAGGTGATCATCATGAAAAACAAACACCTCACCATCGCTTGAGAGTTGCACATCACATTCGATCGCAAAGCCTTTTTCTATCGCCGCGCGCGCCGCCGAGAGCGTATTCTCGATGCGGCCCAACGCGCGATCATGAAGCCCGCGATGGGCAATCGGCTTTGCGGTCAACCAGTACGGTGCGGCCATTATGCGATCTCGAAAACGGCTTCCACCTCAACGGCGGCATCAAGCGGCAATTGCGCCACGCCGATTGTCGTGCGGGCATGACGGCCCTTGTCGCCGAGCGCGAGCACCATCAGATCAGATGCGCCATTCATCACCTGAGGCAAGGGGCCGAAATCAGGCGTGGCATTGATGAAACCACCAAGCCGCACACAACGTTTAATCCGCTCAAGATCTCCTAAGGCGGTCTTGGCTTGGGCGAGAAGATTGATGGCGCAAAGGCGTGCGGCTTCTTGTCCGGCTTCAATCGAGATCGCGGCACCGAGCTTGCCTTTATGCGCCGCCTGAACCGTTCCGTTCTGGAGGCAGAGTTGGCCCGAAATGAAGAGAAGGGATCCGGTGATGACCGCAGGAACATAATTGGCGACAGGCGCTGCCGCTTCCGGTAGCGTGACGCCGTGGGATGCCAGAGTGGATTCGACGCTCATAGGGGATCTCCGGATGTTAGTGTGCTGTTCAGATCTTTGGTTTCGCGCGCTCACTGAAGAAGAGCAAGATGAAAATATACAATCACACACGCGTCATAGGGCCTCGGGCCTTTAGCCTCCTCTCGGGCGCCGGTTTACTTGTTTTGGCCTTGGGCGTTCAAACTTTAGAGGCGGCTCCGGCGGTCCTTGCGCCGCATCGCGCGGTTTATGATCTCGTTCTTGATCGTGTCCAAGGCTCGGCGGGCATTGATTCCGCTCAAGGCCGCATTGTGTTCGAATTGGAAAGCGGCCCCTGCTCAGGCATCGTCCAAACTTTTCGGCAGCTCGTTGTCCTTGCAGGGGGCGAAATAGGCACGAAATATGTTGATAGCCAATCGATGACGACTGAGGAGCCGGATGGAAAGACCATGCGCTTTTCGGTTTTGAATCGCGTGGGCAACGCACCGGCGGTTCAAACATCGGGCGTGGCAACGCGCAAAGAGGCTGGTCTTGATGTAAGAATCTCGTCACCCATCAAATCTGTTTTAACGTTTCCAGCATCAACGCTTTATCCCGGTGAACATTATCGTGCGCTTATTGATGCCGCTAAAGCGGGTCAGACGGTTCTTTCGAAACAAGTGTATGATGGGGCGGATGAGGGCCAATCTGCGCCCGAAACATTTGCTGTTATTGGCAAAGCGCGCGCACTTTCTGCCGATGATCGTTCGATTCTTGAAAAAGCAAATATGCCCGTTTCTGATATTTGGCCCGTTGAGATTTCTTACTTCGAGCCTGGCAGGAATCCGGTCGATGAACCGACTTATCGTGTATCAATGGGCATTCTCGAAAACGGTGTTTCGATGTCGTTGAAACTTGATTATCTCAGTTTCAGTTTGAAGGGTCGGCTTGTAGCTCTTGAGGCAAAAGCCGAGACGCCTTGTCCGTAACGGGCGAACCTCAATAGGTCTCATGAGCGGGATCCACCGCTCTTTGCAGCTTTCGGTGCGCGGCAACGATCACCTCGGGCCGTAGATTTTCGGACGCCGCAAAGGCCAAGAGGAGGGGTTCATCCGCCATCAGGAAATCGAGCACGGCCAAGAGAAAGCGCTTGTCTTGGGCGGCAGCGCGGATATCGCCAGGGTCGATACCGGTGAGCTCCATGAAGCGCGAGAGGGTCTCCGTCTCCGACGCAATAAAGAGAAGCGCGGTGATAGCGAGGCCTTCAGAATCAGGCGGGGCGGAGCTTTTCATCGGTTTAAAACGTCCCTGTGGTGCCATTCATTTGCCGACTCGGCCTTTCCTCGCGTTTAATAGCAAGAATTCAGGGGTTTGCGCAGGAACAATATGTCAATGGCCAAGACGGTTCTCATCGTCGAAGATAATGAGCTCAATATGAAGCTCTTCACCGATTTGCTCGAAGCGCATGGCTATCAGGTTGTCTCCACCGCCAGCGGCACGGAGGCGATGGAGCTGGCCCGCGCTAATAATCCGTCCTTGGTGCTGATGGATATTCAATTGCCGGAAGTGTCAGGTGAAGTGATCATCCAATGGATGAAGGCGGATGAAGACTTGAAAGCCATTCCCATCGTCGCCGTCACCGCTTTTGCAATGAAGGGTGACGAGGAGCGTATCCGCTCGAAAGGCTGCGAGGCCTATCTCTCGAAACCGATTTCCATCGGCAAATTCATCGAGACCGTGAAGGCCTATGCCGGTCCGGCATGAAACTCATTCGCATTTTATTAAAATATACACTTTCAACTTAAACGTGCATCAGCTCCTCGCGGCTAACGCTCACACATCGCGTTGATCGCGTGAGGGTTTGCGTTTTGGTGCGAGGCTGGTATCCTTCCCTTAGGTCATGTGAAAGCCATGACTCGGGGAACTGAAAAAGCCTCATCATCTCCGGCAGTGCCTCTGCCGATACCAAACGGCCCTGACGCTTCCACGTCGGGGTGGCGGCGTTATGTTCAGGTCGCGAGACTAAAAGCGTCGCGGCCATGAGATGGTGGCTTTTTCAGCACCCCGGCACCAGCGCGCTTTTGCGCTGGGGCCACTCTCTCAAGGGGCGCTCTATGGACTTCAAAGAATTCCCAAATGAATTCTCACTGCGCTACCACGTGCATGTGCTATGCGTGCACACAGAAGCTGTTTTGAAATTTGCTTCCGACATTGCAGAGGAAGGGCCAGACAATCTGGCTCAAGACGATAAAGAGATTTTCAACACACTTGCTGATTATCTTGATCGCGCCTGTATTCAAGCCGAGAGATTGAAACGGCGGGTAAGGTAAGGCGCCATGTGATTATTAAGCCGTGCGGCGGGTCACAAAAGATAAAACTCAAAAAACAAAAAAGCCGCCCGAAGGCGGCTTTCGCACGAGATCAATCAAGCTAATTTTACTTGATCTTGGTTTCTTTGAACTCGACATGCTTCTTCGCAATCGGATCATAT
>CAWUMH010000090.1:0-6429 GCA_963923565.1 uncultured Alphaproteobacteria bacterium | reverse complement strand
CTGTCTTTGCATGGCGATATTATTGTTGAGCGGCGCACGCCGCAGATCGCGATTGGCAAAGCCAGCGTGATCTTACCGCCCGGATGCTTTTTGCAAGCAACGGAATCAGGTGAGGCTGTTTTGCAAAATGCGGTTCTTTCTCACTTGAGAGACGCGCGCAAAGTGGCTGATCTTTTTGCAGGGATCGGCACATTCGCTTTGCGTCTTGCCGCGCTCGCGTCTGTCCACGCCGTCGAAAACGAGTCCGCATCAATCAACGCGCTCGCCCGCGCAACACGTGATGTTTCGGGTTTGAAACCGGTCACGGTTGAAACGCGCGATCTTTTTCGGCGTCCGCTTGTTCCGTTAGAGCTCAACGCCTTTGATCATGTGGTGATAGATCCACCGCGTGCGGGGGCGGAGGCGCAAATGCGGATGCTCGCGTCATCGCGTGTGCCCCGTGTGATTTCCGTGTCCTGTCATTTAGGAAGTTTTGTGCGTGATGCCGCACTTCTTCTTGCGGGGGGCTATCAACTCGGTAAAGTAACGGTCATTGATCAGTTCCGTCATTCGACACATTGCGAGCTTGTTGGGATCTTTGAGCGCGAAACGGAACGAGCGAAGCCCAAGCGTCGGTTGTTAGGGTAGGGGATGAGCAGGATGATGCCTGATCGCGAAAAAGTGATTTCTGGATTATCGGCGTTGATTGGCGAATCTCAAGTCATCACTGATGACGTGATGATGGCGCCCTATCTCACGGATTGGCGCAAGCGCTATACCGGCCGTGCGCTATGTGTGGTGCGTCCGGCGTCAACCGATGACGTGATCGCGGTGATGCGTTTTGCAAAAGAGCATCAGTGCGCGGTCGTTCCACAAGGCGGCAATACCGGACTTGTTGGTGGTAGCGTACCGCTCGGACGCGGCGATGAAATTCTTTTATCGTTCCAGCGGATGAATCACATTCGCTCTCTCGATCCTGATTCCGATACGGTGATTGTCGAAGCCGGCGCAACACTCGCAGCCCTTCAAGAAAAGGCCGAAGAAGTGGGGAGGCTTTTTCCTTTGTCACTTGCATCGGAAGGCACGGCGACGGTGGGCGGCACGATTGCGACCAATGCAGGTGGCACTGCCGCGCTCGTTTACGGAACAATGCGCGATCTTGTCCTCGGTCTTGAAATCGTCTTGCCGGATGGAACGCTTCTCAACACGCTCACGACCTTGCGCAAAGACAATACAGGTTATCATCTCGCATCGCTCTTTATGGGGGCGGAAGGCACACTGGGTGTTATCACCGCCGCGAGCCTCAAACTTCTTCCCCTCCCGCGTGCGCGTAGTGCTGCTTTTTGTGGATTAAAATCGCCAAGTGATGCGTTCAAACTCTTCAAACATTTGAAGCATCGCGCGGGTCCGTCATTAACGACTTTTGAGTTGATGCCGCGTTTTGCAATCGACATCGCATTAAAACATATATCAGGATTGCGCGATCCTTTATCCGAACCTCATGAGTGGTATGTGATGCCGGAATTTTCGTCTTTTGTGGCGGATGATGCGCAAGAGATTGCGGCAACATTGCTCGGGGAAGCGCTCGACGCTGACATTGTCAGTGACGCCGTGATTTCCGAGTCACTCGCGCAGCGCGAAAGTTTCTGGGCCATTCGTGAAAACATTCCCGAAGCGCAATTGCGCGAGGGCCCCTCGATCAAGCATGATATCTCGGTGCCGCTTGCGGATATTCCCGAGTTCATCGATGTCGTTTGCGCAGAGCTTTTAACAGCGCTTCCCGGACTTAGGCCTTGTGTGTTTGGCCATGTCGGCGATGGCAATCTTCATTTCAATTTGCAAGCACCGGTCGGCATGGATGAAAAAACTTACATGACTTACGCCGAGCGTATTCATGCGATTGTCTATCGTCATGTGGGGATGATGAAGGGATCTGTGTCGGCAGAACATGGCATAGGTCAGGTGAAGCGGTCACAACTTGCCGCCACAAAAGATCCGCAGGCGCTCGATATGATGCGCAAGATCAAAGCGGTGATCGATCCTGAAGGTCGAATGAATCCGGGTAAAATACTTTAGTCGGTTTTTCGGTGGGTATTGCGCTTTAAAACAAACTCGCCTGACCGTCGGATTTATCTTTTTTGCGTGAGGGCTTTTTCTCAACCACTTCATCCGCTTCGATTTTCCCCCGACGGGGATCAAAGGCCTCAATCATAAGAAGATCATCAGCGGCGGGTCTCATCAGCTGCGCAATTTTTTCTGGCGGATTTAATTCCGCATCAAGCCAGACAGCAAAATCCTTTTCGTCCAAGATCACCGGCATCCGATTATGCAAGGCGCTCACCGTTCCATTCGCATCGGTCGTGACGATGGTTGCGGTATCAATCTCTGAACCATTAGGGTGGATATAGGTTTCCCATAATCCTGCCATTGCAAAAACTTTGTGATCTTTACGCATGATCCGATAAGGAATTTTTAATTTGCCCTGATGCGCCCATTCATAAAACCAATCGGCGG
Organism: uncultured Alphaproteobacteria bacterium; assembly: GCA_963923565.1. Taxonomy (GTDB): domain Bacteria; phylum Pseudomonadota; class Alphaproteobacteria; order Rhizobiales; family Beijerinckiaceae; genus CAIUPE01. Next base: position 3,936 of record CAWUMH010000090.1, on the reverse strand, counting down.
GAATGAGACAACGACGGTGGCGTGCGGCCGAACGGAAAGCGGGTTTCGTCGCGAGCGTTTCACTGCGCGCATTAAAGAGTGTCGGAAAATTTTCTGTCGCTTTCACCCATGCGGGCATGAGGCCCCATCGCATCAAGCGAAAGTGTCGCTTGCCATTTTCAAAAGTGACAACGGCAATAGGGTCTGTCGGTGCAATATTCTGGCGTGGCGGAAAATTCGGCTTGTCTTCATAGCCGAAGAGCGCCTGAACATCGGCGGGCGTCACGGTGAGAGCAAAGCGTCCACACATCGGCGTATGAATTCAAGCGGAGAGTACGGAGTCGATTGATGAAAGAGCGGATGCCGCGTCTTTCACAATCTTCTCGAGTCCGCTTGTTTCCGGGGCGATTTGTTCGGCAAAAAATTTGGCCAATGCGATTCGCCGAGTTGCTGATACGCTATGGTCGGCCAATGCGGCTTTCACAAGCGCGACGCCCCCGAGAGTTATGCCGAAGAGTGTCTGATAGGCGGTGGCGGCAGCAAGTGCCTCGGCGGGCCGATTCTTCGCGGCATCAATCATGAAGAGGCTCGAACGTTCAAAGGCACCAAGCGCCTCCGACAAATGATCGCCCGTATTGCCAAAGCCCTCTCGATTTGACTCATCAAGAGTGTCGAGAACATCCATCAAATCGCGGATGAGATCATTAATCGTGCCACCATCAGACAGAGTAATTTTGCGTGTAACGAGATCAATCGCCTGAATGCCATTCGTGCCTTCATAGATCGCGGCAATACGTGCATCACGTAAATGCTGGGCCGCGCCTGAGGCTTCGATAAAACCCATGCCGCCATGAATTTGAATGCCAAGTGAGGCGACGTCAATGCCGATATCGGTGGACCATGATTTAGCCACCGGCGTGAGAAGGGCTGCGCGTTCTTCAGCCTGCTTCTTTCGCGTAGTATCCGTTTCACGATGCGCGCGGTCGATTGCAGCGGCGGTCATATAGCAAATGGCACGCGCGGCGTCAGTCTTGGCGCGCATGAGCATGAGCATACGACGAATATCGGCGTGCTCAATGATGGCGCTCGAACCTTCGCTCTTTGTATTGAGCGCGCGGCCTTGTTTGCGGTCTTTTGCGTAAGAGAGTGCCAATTGATAAGCACGTTCGCCAATGGCGACACCTTGCAAGCCAACGCCGAGACGTGCGGCATTCATCATCGTGAACATCGCATTGAGGCCACGATTTTCTTCACCAATGAGGTAGCCAATCGCACCGCCTTCATCACCATAGATCATGGTGCAGGTTGGTGAACCATGAATACCAAGTTTTGATTCAAGTCCCGCGCAGCGCACATCATTACGCGCGCCGAGTGATCCATCGGCATTCACGAGAAATTTGGGAACAAGAAACAGCGAAATGCCGCGCGAGCCTTGCGGCGCATCCGGTAAACGCGCGAGCACGAGATGGATAATGTTCTCCGTCATATCGTGTTCGCCATAGGTGATATAAATTTTTTGCCCCGTGATGCGATAGGTGCCATCGCTTGCGCGCTCGGCACGCGTTTTCAACGCGCCGACATCAGAACCCGCTTGCGGCTCGGTCAAATTCATCGTGCCCATCCATTCACCGGAAATGAGCTTACCGAGATACACGCGCTTTAAGTCGTCTGAACCATGCGCAGCGAGCGCATCAATCGCGCCTGATGTCAGCATCGGGCCGAGCATGAAGGCCATGGATGCGGAGGTCCACATATCGGAACACGCAAGATGCAGGAGATGCGGCAAGCCTTGGCCGCCATGATCAACCGAAGCTGTCAAACCGTTCCAGCCGCCCGCTGCCCAGTCGCGATAGGTTTCGGTCCAACCCGGTGCCGTTGTCACATGTCCATTTTCAAAGCGCGCGCCGATGGTATCGCCGATCCGATTAAGCGGTGCGATACGGTCGGTCGCGAATTTACCCGCCTCTTCGAGCACGGCTTCCGCAAGACCATCGGCCAATTCTGGTGCAAGACCATCTGCTTCAAGCTGATCCAATCCAAAAAGCTTGGCAAGATAGGCGATATCGGCAACGGGGGCAGTGAAACTCATGGCAGGCTATCCGGGATGAAGAGAGCAGGGTCTGATCCACATTAAGCCAAGGAGGTGGGAAATGCACGGTAGCCCTTTGGCGGGCAAAGCGTTAAAGCACGACCATATTTCTTTCGAGGTGCTCTATGCCTGACCGCGTCACGCGTCGCTTGGCTGCAGACCCCGCAGGCTTTGCTGCGGCGGGCAAGCTCTTGCGTGAGGGCGGGCTCGTGGCCTTTCCTACAGAGACGGTTTATGGGCTTGGTGCTGACGCGAGCAATGGTGAAGCCGTTGCCGGTATCTATGAAGCGAAAGGCCGCCCGCGTTTCAATCCCTTGATCATCCATGTCGCGCAGATTGATGATGCTGAAAAATTGGCGGTGTTCTCTCCGCTTGCAGAACAGATTGCGCACCAATTTTGGTCCGGCCCTTTGACGCTTGTGTTACCCAAGCGCGCAAATGCTCCGATTTCTGATTTGGCTCTCGCCGGCCTCTCAAGCATCGCGGTGCGTGTACCCTCATCGCAAACCGCGCGATCAATCATTGAAGCATCGGGGCGGCCCATTGCAGCGCCATCCGCCAATCGTTCGGGTCATGTAAGTCCATCGCTTGCAGAGCATGTGCTTGATGATCTTGAAGGGCGCATTGATGCTGTAGTAATGGGCGAGGCGGCGGAAGTTGGTGTTGAATCAACGATCCTTTCGCTTCTTGATGATCGTGCGGTGTTGTTGCGCCCTGGCGGAGTGACACGCACCGATCTCGCCGCGATTTTAGGATATGAACCCGATGTCATGCATGAGCCGGATGATGGGTCCGCACCGCTCGCACCGGGTCTTTTGAAATCACATTATGCGCCTCAAGCGCGTGTGCGACTCGATGCTGAAACAATTCAAGCGGGCGAGGCTGCTTTACTGTTCGGAACCTTTCGACCGAAAGGACTCGAGGCCGCGCAGCTCAGCATCAATCTAAGCCCCAGCGGTGATCTCAAAGAAGCGGCAGCGACGCTTTTTTCCGCGCTTCGAACGCTTGATCAATCGGGCGCACCTGTCATTGCCGTTGCCCCTATTCCCGCTTTCGGCCTGGGTGAAGCGCTGCGGGACCGGCTCGAGCGGGCCGCAGCGCCCCGAAACTGAGTGCGTTCCTCGATTTTCACCCTTGCTCTTTCAACGACGCACATCCATTATCAATGAAATCCATTTTTTCTTGCAAGGTTGCAAATGAACCACGTCGCTTGGGATGATTTTCGCTTGGTGAAGGCGATTGCCGATACGCGCTCGCTGAATGGCGCGGCTGCTATTTTGAACATCAATCATTCAACCGCCTTTCGCCGTTTGACTGATCTTGAAAAACGTCTTGGCACCGTTCTCTTCGAACGGCATCGCACCGGCTATGCGCTAACACCCGCCGGCGATGAAATGGCGCAACTCGCCTCGCGCATGGATGATGATGTTGAATCCTTCATGCGCAAATTGGCGGGGCAAAGCCTCATTCCAACCGGTGAATTGCGCGTGACGACGAATGATACATTGCTTGTGTATTTGTTGATGCCGGTCTTTGCCGCGTTTCGTCGTGCTTATCCAACGATCAATTTAGATGTGGTGCTCACCAATCAACCGCTCAATCTGTCAAAGCGCGATGCTGATATCGCCATTCGCGCAACCGACAATCCGCCGGAGACCCTTGTTGGTCGTCGCATCTGCGGATTGAATTGGGCGATATATGGTTTGAAGAGTGAGTTTCCGGAAGCGGTGAAGGGAAACCATCCTGAGCTCGACACGCTGGCCTCGCGCATCTGGGTGTCGCTTGGTGATCAACTCGGCCATATCCGTGCGGTGCGCTATGTGCATGAGCGGGTGCCCGAAGCGCAGATTGCCATCAAGATCAATACC
>CAWUMH010000089.1:0-6518 GCA_963923565.1 uncultured Alphaproteobacteria bacterium | reverse complement strand
TTTCTCGATGACCGCAATATTCGTATAGCCGTGGTTCTTGGCGAGGTAATAGGCCGTTGCCAGTCCATGCCCGCCGCCACCGATAATGAGCATGTCATATTCAGGTTTCGGGTCGGGATAGCGCCAAACGGGCTTCCAATCCTTCTGGCCCTTAAAGGCCTGCGAGATGATGCTGAAGACGGAATAATGCATGGATAACCCTGTCGGCTTGCGGCTCGGGCCAGAATTGACCAAAGCGCCGGGGCATTTTCGTCAAAGGCGTGCGCTCGACAAGGGGTAAAGCCGCAGCAATTTTGGCGGTCCCCATCGCTTTTTGTCATTAGGGGCCCTTTTTGCGGGATCCGGAAGCAGTTTGTCCCCGTAAAATGGCCGATACCTGATTGCGTGTCGGGCGGCTTTGAGTAGAAGCAGGGCCGACGATTGATGTGAGGAGTTGCCTCTTATGGCCCAAGTGACCTTCGCCGAGCTGAATGTGCGGGATATTTTGACACTCGCCATTTCCAATGAGGAAGAGGATTCGCGCATCTATCAGAGCTTCGCGGATCAATTGCGGGATCAGTTTCCGCATTCGGCCAAAGTATTCGACGTGATGGCGGAAGAGGAGCGCAGCCATCGCGATATGCTTTATGGCATGTACAAGACTCGCTTTGGAGACCATCTTTCGCCCATCCGTCGTGAGGATGTGAAGGGCTTTTTGAAACGTCGTCCCGTCTGGCTCGTCAAAAATCTTGGCATCGATAAAATGCGTCAGGAAGCCGAGATCATGGAAATGCAGGCAGCGAATTTCTACGAGAAGGCTGCCGATCGCGTGCTTGATGTTGATGTGCGTGCGATGTTGCTCAATCTTGCCGAAATCGAGCGCAATCATGAGAAAAAGGCGGGCGAGTTAATTGACGCGACCGTTCAGGGTGATGCGGGTGATGAAGAGGCCGCAACCAAAAAGCGGATGTTTGTTCTTCAATATGTGCAACCTGGTCTTGCGGGTTTGATGGATGGATCCGTTTCAACGCTCGCGCCCGTCTTCGCTGCGGCGTTTGCCACACATAGCAATTGGTCGACTTTTCTTGTCGGTATGGCTGCCTCTGTCGGTGCGGGCATTTCGATGGGATTTGCCGAGGCGCTGTCTGATGATGGCTCGCTCACGGGCCGAGGCTCGCCATGGCTTCGCGGGGGCATCTGCGGCTTGATGACGACCATCGGCGGGATTGGCCACACGCTTCCCTATCTCGTGCCCGATTCGGTGCCCAATGCGTTTTTGGTTGCCACCGCCATCGCCACCGCCATCGTGCTGCTTGAACTCTGGGCGATTGCGTGGATTCGCGCGAAATATATGGATACACCCTTCCTTCAGGCGGCTTTTCAGGTGGTTGCCGGGGGCGTTCTTGTGTTTCTCACGGGCATCTTCATCGGCAGTGCTTGACGCGGTGTGCCGTCACAGGCACTGAAGGCGCATGTTCCGGCTCGTCCACCTGTCGGACGTGCATTTGGGGCCTTTGCCGCAGCCGCGCGTTCGTGATCTCCTTGGTAAGCGTCTTTTTGGCTATGTGAATTGGGTCGGTAAACGGCGCGCTTTACATGACATGGGCGTGCTTTCACGCATCGTCGACGATATCAAAGCGCAATCACCCGATCACATCGCCTGCGCAGGTGATCTCGTAAACATAGCGCTTCCTGAAGAATTTATTGCGGCGACGCGTTTCATGGAAACGCTCGGTGATCCGGCACGCGTGAGCCTCGTGCCCGGCAATCACGATGCCTATGTGGGATCATCACCCGCCGAAATCAAAAAAAATTGGAGTCGCTGGATGACGACCGATTCCGGTCGCTTCGAAGGCTTTCCCTATATTCGCATGATGGGCCCTATTGCGCTGGTGGGTTTAAATTCCGGCGTGCCGACATCACCCTTCATGGCGACGGGATGGATGGGCGAAAAACAACGTGATGATTTCAAACGTGCGATGCTGTTTTTGAAACTTCAAGGTCTCGCGCGCGTCGTGATGATTCATCATCCGCCTTATCTGGGAGGCGCAACATTTGGGCGTACGCTTACAGACGCTGCACGATTTGAAAAAATCATTGCCGAGACAGGCGCTGAACTTATTCTTCACGGCCATAATCACGTGTCGTCGATGGCTTACATCAAAGGTCCCGAAGGACGCGTGCCGGTGATTGGTGCGCCGTCAGCTTCAGCCGCGCGGGGAAGTGCTACCCATCGCGCGGGATATCATATTTTTGATTTTGACCGCACGGAAACGGGCATAAAGATTTCAGGTCAAACGCGCGGCTTGCTTGAAAATGGCGAGATCGGTGCGATCGGCGCGATCGCTTTCAAGGCATAATCAATTTCAGGTTCAAACTAGATAAACGAGACGTGTGTTAGCGGGCACCAAGCCAATGCGTGAGTTGCGCGATCTGGGGGATCACCACTGTGTCCCAGTTCAGATAGGCATAGAATCCAATAATGCCGAGTGCGAGGCCAATCAAAAACGCGCCGAAGGATGATCCGCTTTGTGGTCGTACGATTTCGGTCACGACAGGCATCGCGGTAATGGTGTCCTTTTGAACTTCAAGCTCCAAAGGCTTTCGATCATCAGGCAGATTTTCAAATGTTAAAGCGGATGCGATAGCGCGCTCGCGTTCAACCAAGCGACGACCAAAATAATTTGTTACCGCTTCCGCCATCACCTGAACATCATCACTCTCGCCGAGCAACTTGCGGCCATCTTGTGTGTCCATGAGAAAGCGGAAGTTTCGCCGATCGCGGCTCATTTCGACAAAGGCAATCATATCGACATAGAAGCGTGGACGATCACCGGGAACAAGACCGTGATCGAACAAATCAGCCTCACGTGGCAAAGCATGAAGCACAGGTTTGAGCGCATCACGCAAGGCTTCAAGCTTCGACTGTTCGGCCATGCGTAAATCATGGACCGCGTTTGAGCGCTCGGCCACTTCAAGGCGCGCCCGGTGCACGGCGCCCATGAGGGAGGTTTCCCCTTCAAGCCGGTCAGGTTCTTTATTCGCGGACATGGACGTCCCTGTTTTTCATCAATAAATCAGGATGCAAACTACGCAATGAGAGGGATCGGGTCAAAGATTTCGGAAATGATGCAGGGTGATTTCAGGGGATGACGCGGTGAATTGCCGCAAATACACCGAATGAGGCTGTTTTTTCCTTGGCCGCCTGCTGGCAAATGCCTAAATACCTAAAGCCCTTCCTCAACCATTGTGATCCGTTCCTATGACCTCACTCGCCAGCCTTCTTGCATCCGGTAGACCCCTTGTCGCTGATGGCGCGACGGGTACGAATCTTTTCGAAATGGGCCTTGTCGCCGGCGAGGCGCCGGAGATCTGGAACATTGAGGAGCCGGAGCGGATCAAGGCCTTGCATCAGGGTTTCGTCGATGCCGGCGCTGATATCATTCTTACCAATAGTTTCGGCGGCAATGCGCGTCGGTTGATGCTGCACAATATGCAGGATCGCGCGCGTGAAATTAACAAGCTCGCGGCGTCTCACGCCCGCGCTGTTGCTGACAAAGCAGGGCGCCCGATCGTCGTCGCTGGTTCGGTTGGTCCGACAGGCGATCTCTTCGCTCCACTTGGTCCATTGACCGAGGATGATGCCGTCGAGGTTTTTGTTGAGCAGATGGAAGGTTTAAAAGAGGGCGGTGCGGATGTCGCATGGATTGAAACCATGTCCTCGCTCGAAGAAATTCGTGCCGCTGCACGCGCGGCCATCAAGGTCGGTATGCCTTATACATTCACGGCGAGCTTTGACACGGCGGGCCGCACCATGATGGGCATTACGCCGGAAGGTCTTGTTGAATTTGCTGCGTCGCTTGATCCGAAGCCTTTGGCGATTGGCGCGAATTGCGGCGTTGGCGCATCCGATCTCGTGATGAGCATTCTCGGCATGACCGCGAAGGAGGCGGGCATTCCGATCATTGCGAAAGCCAATGCCGGCATTCCGCATTTTGTCGGTGATGTCATTCATTATTCCGGCACGCCTGAACTGATGAGCGATTATGCGTGCCTTGCTGTCGATTCAGGCGCGGCCATCATCGGCGGGTGCTGCGGCACGAGCTTCAAACATTTGGCTTCCATCAGCAAAGCGGTGCATGAGCATCACAAAGCCTCGCGACCGGATGAAGCGAGTGTTGTTGAAAAGCTCGGCCCCCTGCAAGCGCCACCCTCCAAAAATGATGGCGGCGGCGAACGTCGCGCGCGTCGTCGGCATTGACCTTACAAAATCAAACCGGGGAGGATCACGTCATTCGCCTCTGTCTCGTGACAGTGGCGGAGCCGGATATTCATGATCCCTCAAGTGATGCGCGTCGTCTTGCTCACGCGATCGAAACCGCGACCGGACTAAGCGGCATCACGATTGACCTCGGAATTCTGAAAATACTTCAAAAGACTTTGCGCCAAGGCCAATGGCGCGTCACCGCGGCGCTTAACAACAAACGCGTTGTTGCGCTTTATGCGGGCGAAAAAAAATTCGTCTATGGAGTCGCTTTCGATATCGGCGCGGGCATGATCGAAGCGGTTTTGTGCAATCTGATCGACGGTACAGATGTTGCGCGCACGCGCCTCGTCAATCCGCTTGTGCGCTTTGGTGCGGATCCGATCAACCGCATCGCGTCGGGCATGAACAAGCCGTCCGATCTTGATGTGATGCGTGATGCGTTGCGCGCAGCACTCGATCAAATCTGCGGTGACTTAGTGAAACGCGCCGATCTCGAGCGCACGGACATCGTCGATACCATCTTCGTGGCGGACCCCGTTTGCCATCATCTCCTCTTGGGTCTTGATCCGCTCGAATTGGGCGCCGCGCCTTTTACCGAAGCGGTGTCCGAACCGCTTGAATGCAAAGCCAGCGAGATTGGAATTTCAATTGCGCCTGATGCTTTGATTCATGCTTTGCCGCTGATCGCCCATCATGTCGGGAGCGATTTGTCTGCCGCAGCCTATCATTGCGGTATCGAACATGCTGATGAGCCGACCTTGATGATCGACATCGGCACAACGACAGAAATTTTGCTTTCAGCCAATGGCCAAATCCTCGCAGCATCACCGCCCGCCGGAGCGGTGCTTGAAGGCACGGGCATTGAAGCGGGTCGTCATATTGTCGAAGGCGCAATTGATCATCTGCGCATCGATCGTGAAACATATGAGCCGCGTTTTCATGTGATCGGCGTTGATGCATGGTCGGATGATGAGGCCTTCGCCAAGCAAGCGGAAGTGGTGCAGTTGGGCGGTCTTTGTCGTTCTGGTCTCATCGATGCCTTGGCCGAATTGCGCATGTGCGGATTGCTTGGTCGTGACGGCGCGTTGAAATCGGAGATGGCGTCATCAACAAAACGCCTGCGCGAGGAATATCGCTCTTACACTTACATGATCCGCGACTATGAACCGCGCATCGCCATGACGCAGCATGACATCCGCGCGCTGCAAATGGCCAAAGCGGCGGTGCAGGCGGCCGCGCGAATCCTGATGAAGCAGTTGGGCGTGGACGCGCTCTCCCGCGTGCGTCTCACCTCCGGCACGGGGCCGGCGATTGATCCCGAACGCGCCGGTGTGATTGGCCTTTTCCCAGATTGCGAGCCGACCAATTTGAGCTTCACCGAAAATGCGGCCTTTGAAGGCGCCAAATCCGCTTTGATCTATTTGAGCGCGCGCGAGGCGATTGCGGCGCTGGCCAAGCGCATCTGTGTCGTCGAGACGGCGCTCGACTCCGATTTCCAGATGGAACAGATCGGCGCCACGGGGCTTCCGCATGCCCGTCTTGGCTTCCCGAAAATCGGCGCCACGCTTGCCATGCCGGACAATGAGGACCGTGTGGCCGAGCGTCGGGGCGGGCGAAGAGGGCGTTAGGCTTTGCGCGCTCATAGCATCATCTAGAATTCATATAATCGTTTTGCCGCCTGGCGCGCTAATCAGGGGCACGAGTTTTAAGTGAGGTCCGCCATGGAAGCCGCTACCGAGGGAACCCGAGAACGCCGTCGTGCAAGCCGCGCCGAGCGCGCGCCCAAAGCGCCGAAGGCGCCGCAGCCGCGTTTGCCCTTCAAGCCGGTTGAGCTCGCAAGCCCCGAGCAACTCGAACGCATTCATCAAGAGTCGCTGCGCGTGCTCGAAGAGATCGGCATTGAAGTGCTGCATCATGGCGCACGCGTGATCCTCAAGAAAGAGGGTGCGATTGTTGATGAGGCGACGCAACGCGTGCGCTTCCCGCGGGATCTCGTTGAATCCAAAATCGGCCTCGCACCGAAGAGCTTTATTCTTCATGCGCGCAATCCCGAAAACAATGTCGTGATCGGCGAGAACGCTGTGGCGTTCGGCTCGGTTGCGAGCGCGCCGAATGTGGCTGATCGCGAAGGCGGTCGTCGTCCGGGCAATCACAAGGATTATCAAAATCTTTTGCGCCTCGGTCAGTCGTTAGACGCTGTTCATTTCTGGGGCGGCTATCCAGTTGAGCCAGCGGATATTCATGCGAGCGTGCGCCATCTCGATGCGCTCTA
>CAWUMH010000088.1:0-6541 GCA_963923565.1 uncultured Alphaproteobacteria bacterium | reverse complement strand
AGAGAGACCAAAAAAGCCCGCTCCGTCGTTGCTTTAAGTCGCGTCCCTCGGGGAGAACGAGGTACGCCGGTTTCGCCTCCGGCTGCCGATTGATTATCGGATTCGTCGAGAAGACTGACGAACCCGGGCGGCTGTCCGGCCTCTTGTCCGGATGCCCACCAACCGACACACGACCACAGGCACGTGCGAAATTGGGCAAAACGGCGAATAAGGGCATAGGACCCCTATTGCAAGAGTTTTTTTCGTCATAATCGGTTCATTGTTCCGATGGTGGCGGAAAACTTAACACAGCATGAAAAAAGCCGCCTTTGAGGCGGCTTTCATTCATCGTCACCTGCGACAATCACCCCGCCGGATGCACTGTGCGCCAGTGGCGTGCGATGTCGATTCGTCGTGTCACCCAGACCTTGTCGTGGCTCTGCACATAGTCGAGGAATTTTTCGAGCGCGAGCGCGCGGCCGGGCCTGCCGACGAGACGACAGTGTAGCCCGATATTCATCATCTTCGGCGCGCCCTCTGCCCCTTCGCGGTAGAGCATGTCGAAATTGTCTTTGAGATAAGAGAAGAAATGCTCGCCCGTATTGAAGCCCTGCGGCGTGCCAAAGCGCATATCATTCGCATCGAGCGTATAGGGGATGATGAGATGCGGACCCTTTGGACCTTTGACCCAATAGGGCAGATCATCGGCATAAGTATCGGATGAATAGAGGAAGCCGCCCTCCTCCATGATCAGGGCTTGCGTGTTCATCGAGCAGCGGCCCGTATACCAGCCGAGCGGGCGCTCGCCCGTGAGCTCCGTATGCAGCTTGATCGATTCGGCAATCTGCTTGCGTTCTTCCTCGATCGGCATGTCCTTATGCTCGACCCATTTGAGACCATGCGAGGCGATTTCCCAATCCGCTTCCATCATGGCTTTCAACTGGTCCGGCGAGCGCATCAACGCGGTGGTGACACCATAGCAGGTGACGGGCATTTTGCGCTTGGTGAACATGCGGTAGAGCCGCCAGAAACCGGCACGCGCGCCATATTCATAAATCGATTCCATGTTCCAATGACGCTGGCCGGGCCATTGCGCCGCGCCGACAATTTCGGAGAGGAAGGCTTCAGAGGCGGCATCACCGTGAAGAATATTATTTTCGCCGCCCTCTTCGTAATTGACGACGAATTGTACGCAGATATTCGCAGCATTAGGCCATTTCGGGTCCGGTGTATGGGCGCCATAGCCTCTCATATCGCGCGGATAAATGTCGTTGATCATCGTCATCTCCCTTAACTCTTAACCGAGCCCCTATCCTTCAAGAAAGGCCTAAGGCTTGAACACCAAATCCTGCCAGAATGGTTAGCACAAGAACCGCACCAAGAGACAAGCGCAGGATGAAAAACATTACCGCCGCGAGAGCGGAAATCCCTGCCGCCTCGGGCTGAAAAGAGTCCCATGAGATCAGCGGAAGCCGGAGCAACCCGTTTTCAGAAAGGGTAACGGACGCGAAGAAGAGATGGAGCGCAAACCAGACGCCAACCCAAGCAATGACGCCCACAATCACAGATGTGATTGCCTGAAAAGAAGCACTGAGGCGCGGATAGGAGCGTATATTCTCGAATAAAGGCGCGCCTGCAAAGATAAAAAGAAAGCTGGGCGCAAAGGTCATCCAGACTGTGAGAGCCGCGCCAAGACATCCTGCGATTAACGGATGAAGCGGGTCAGGTGCGCGGAACGCTGCGAGGAAGCCTACAAATTCAGTAACAAGAATTGTTGGTCCCGGCGTTGTTTCAGCAAGGCCCAATCCATCAGCCATCTCTAAAGATGAAAGCCATGATTTTGTTTCGACCGCTGTCTGCGCAAGCCACGCGAGGAGCGCATAGGCGCCACCAAAGCTAAGACTAGCAAGCTTTGCAAAATATAATCCGATATCGACCAAGCGATGATCACTACCCAGAGCGAGAGCCAGTATAGCGAGTGGAAGAAACCAAATAATCAACCATAGCGTAGTTGATTTTAGAATTTTACTCCAGTTGATGGGCGCGAGAGGCGGGTGAGTTTGTATGTCATGCAAGCCAAATAACGTCGGCCAAAATGGATTGAGAACAAATGCCATTAAAGCTGCGGCAAGAATGATCAAGGGAAAGGGAAGTGTTGTCAGCGCCATCACAAAAAAGGCGATAAGCGCTAACCCAAAAGTCGCAAGCGTTTTGAACGTGCGGCGCGAAAGACGAATAACTGCATGAATGATTAACGATAGCACTGCGCATTTCAAACCGAGAAAGAGCGTTGTGATTGATGGATGCGCGCCGAAATACACATAGACAATAGAGAGCCCAAGCATCACAAGCGCGCCGGGTAAAACAAAAAAACTCCCGGCGAGAATACCGCCGCGCGCACCAGACAAGCGCCATCCGATATAGGTCGCGAGTTGCTGTGCTTCGGGGCCCGGCAAAAGCATGCAGAGATTGAGCGCATGGAGAAATGAGCGCTCGTCAATCAACCGCCGCTCTTCTACAAATTCACGATGAAGCAATGCGATCTGCGCAGCGGCTCCGCCAAAGGACAGACACCCAATCTTGAACCATGTCTTCGAAAGCGCGCCTGTCTCTGCGGTGACGCTTAAGCCTTGGTTCCTCGTCATCATCTCAACACCCCTTAACCCCATACCTACCCCATAGGGCCCGAACTATCGCGAAGTTGTGACAAAGCTGCAACGGGGCGTTGTATAAACAGGGGTGCTCAAAAGGGGCATCACTCGCTATCACCGTCGGCGTGATCCTGAGTTGAAATTGTACATGTCTCCTGCCGTGCTCCCACCGCGTGATCAAAAAATCGACCGCCTGATTGGCATCGGTCTGATTTGCCTGACTTTTATATGTTTCACAGGCCTTGATACGACTGCCAAATGGTTGAACCATTCGATTCCCACCATTCAAGTGGTTTGGGCGCGCTATACATTCAGCGTCTTCATTGTCTTGACTGTCATCAATCCATGGACGCGGCCGGGCGTGCTCGTGACAAAAAAGCCGCGCGTACAAATCATTCGCTCACTTCTTCTTTTGGGGTCAACGCTCGCAAATTTTGTGGCGTTGAATTATCTCCAACTCGCGCAAACAACAACGATTGCCCTCGCGACGCCGTTGCTCGTATCGGCATTGAGTGGTCCCGTTTTAGGGGAGCGTGTACCACGCGATCGCTTCATCGCGATCGGCATTGGCTTTCTCGGAGTCATCGCTGTTACGCGTCCGGGCTTCGGTGGCATCCACCCGATTGCGATTCTCTCGATCCTAGGAATGTGTTGTTATGCAGCTTATGCGCTGATGACGCGTCATCTTGCGGGCTATGATCAAACTGAAACAACACTCGTTTATTCAGGTCTTGTTGGCGCTCTTGTTCTGTCTTTCGGTCTACCCTTTTTTTGGGAAACGCCACCTGATCTTTTGACATGGAGTCTCATGCTCTGCACTGGTCTCTTTGGTGCGGTGGGTCATTTCTTTTTGATCAAGGCCTATCGCTACGCGCCAGCCTATGTGCTCTCGCCCTTTATGTATACGCAGCTCGGTTGGATGACGCTTTCAGGTTATCTCGTCTTCGGCGATGTGCCGGACTCATTCACAATCGCAGGCGGTGTCATTATTGTGTTATCCGGGCTTTACCTGATTTTTCAGGAAAGCCGCGGATTTACAAAACAAAATCAGTGAAACAAATTCACTTCGGTTTTTCGCCAAGCTTCGTGCCATTCAGCTCGGCAACATAATCACCGAGCATCGGCACGAAATCATCACCACGACCTTGATTAACTGCCATGGTGTAAATGTTTTTGATCGCATTGCCGAGCGGATTTGATACACCCGCATCATCCGCCATGGATTCAAGATAGCGTGTGTCTTTATATGCATTCGCGAGCGTAAATTTATGCGCGTTGATATCGCGCTCCAAAGTGTATTTCATAAATGTCTGATAGAAACCGCAATCCATACGACCACCGCGAATGACGCTATCAAAACGATCCGGCGTGATACCGACTTTGCGTGCAACAACCAATGCTTCCGAATAAAGCGCGGCATAACCGAGTGACAAAAAATTATTGACAAGCTTCATGCGGTGCCCATCACCCGGTCCACCAACATGAATGACACGTCCGGCCCATTTTTCCATGACAGGCTTCACGCGCGCGAACACGTCATCCGTCGCGCCAACCATTGTATCGAGCGTACCTTCCCACGCTTCCTTCGGTGTGCGGCTGAGAGGCGCGTCCACAAGCGTAATGCCACGCGCGGCGCATTCAGCATACAGCTTCATGGTCGAGACAGGGTCGGATGTTGATGTGTCGACAATGATCGATCCGGCCGCCAAATGCTGTGCCAGACCATTCTCGCCAAGAATAACGGCTTCAACTTCTTTTGAACCCGTCACACACAGAAAAACAATCGTTGAAGCGCGGGCGAGTTCAGGGATTGATTTGGCTTCTTTGGCGCCGCGCTTTACTACGTCCTCAATCGGCGCGCGGTTGCGATGACCAACAACCGTGAGCTCATAACCCTTTTCCACGATGTTTTTCGCCATGCCATGGCCCATATAGCCAAGGCCAATAAAGCCGATCTTTTCCATTGTTTTTGTCCTGTTCGTGACCGCCGGTTCGGCAGCCTCCCCGAAAGCCACTTTCCACACGCATTGCACGAAAATCAAGAATTGGTCATATGCAAGGGACAAAGAACACCGGATTCGGACACTTATTCGAACCGCAGCCCCTCGGGAGTACACTCATCATGAAAGCCACTGGCATTCTGGCCCCCACCCGCATGATGCCCATGATTATCGAGGGACTGCGCGCAACGGGTAAATTGCATTGCCTCTGGGAGCAAAGCGACCCCGAGGCCTTTCTGGCCGCACATGCCAGCGAGATCGGCGCGATTGCGACGGGAGCCCATATTGCGGTGGATGGCGCCTATATGTCCCGGTTCCCGCATTTGAAACTCGTTGCGAATTTTGGTGTGGGCTATGACACGGTCGATGCGAAATGGGCCGGTCAAAACGGAATCATTGTCACCAACACGCCGGATGTGTTGACCGAAGAAGTGGCCGACACAGCCTTGGGTCTTCTCCTCATGACCATTCGCGAATTGCCGCAGTCCGAACGGTGGCTACGTGCCGGGCACTGGGTGAATAAAGGGCCCTATCCGCTCACCGCCAATACGTTGCGCGGAAAGACAATCGGCATTCTCGCACTCGGCCGTATTGGCAAAGCGATTGCAACACGCTGTGAGGCCTTCGGTCTTTCCATTGTTTATCATGGCCGCAGCAAACAAGATGATGTGCCCTATCGCTATTATGCGTCACTCATCGAGATGGCGAAGGATGTTGATATTCTGATGAGCGTCGCGCCCGGAGGCGCGTCAACAAAACACATTATCAATGCGGACGTGTTGCAGGCGCTCGGTCCGCAAGGCGTTCTCATCAATATCGGCCGCGGCAGTGTGGTTGATGAAGCGGCTCTTGCCAAAGCACTTCACAACAAAACAATATTCGCGGCGGGTCTCGACGTTTTCGAAAATGAACCGCATGTGCCTGCTGATTTGATGTCGTGCGATAATGCGGTGCTTCTGCCGCATGTGGGATCAGCATCGATCCACACACGCAATCTCATGGGGCAATTGGTCGTTGATAATGTTGTCGCTTATCTTGCTGATAAGCATCCCCTCACACCGGTTGCTGAAACACCGTTCAAAAGCTGGTGATAAAAAAACCGGCGCGTGGATAACGCGCCGGCTTTGATCTCATCCAAATATAATCGCGGTTTATGCGATTTTGCCATGAAGCTCATCTTCGATATGAACGCGGATGATCTCTTCAAATGTTGCTTCAGATTTGAAGCCCAATGACCGCGCGCGTTTCGTGTCGAAATTCATCGGCCAGCCTTCAACGATTTTGATGATCGTTTGATCAGGCACATGCTTGATGCGTGCGACAACTTTCTCGCCCGCAACATGGCGAAGCGCCTCAATCTGCTCGCCCACCGTCACTGAAAGGCCGGGCATCGAGAGATTGCGACGCCAGCCCAAAAGCGTTGTGTCCATCGTGGCAGCATGGAGCAAGAAGCCCACCGCCGAACGCGGGCTGGCATGCCAATGACGAACTGTTTCAGCGACCGGCAACACAGCTTCATGGCCCGCAAGCGGCTCACGAATAATGTTCGAGAAAAAGCCCGAAGCCGCTTTATTCGGTGTGCCTGGACGCACACAAATCGTTGGGAGGCGAATACCAATGCCATCAAAAAAGCCTTTGCGCGAATAATCGGACAAGAGCAATTCACCAATGGCCTTCTGTGTACCGTAGGATGTCAGCGGCGTTGTGAAGAACTCATCGCCAATCGCCTCGGGGAACGGCGCACCGAAGACGGCGATTGACGATGTAAATACAATACGGGGCTTATAGCCGTCACCAATCGCGCGAATGGCCGCGAAAAGTTGCATCGTGCCATCAAGATTGATGCGATACCCTTTATCGAAATCCTGCTCCGCTTCACCCGACACAATCGCTGCTAAATGGAAAATCACA
>CAWUMH010000087.1:0-6715 GCA_963923565.1 uncultured Alphaproteobacteria bacterium | reverse complement strand
CACCAATACCGAATGCGGGTGATGGTGTTGCCGGTGTGAGCACCGCATCAACGCCAGCGGCATAGGCCTTCTCGAAATCTTGTTTTATCAGCGTGCGGATTTTCTGTGCACGCACATAATAGGCATCGTAATAACCAGCGGACAAAACATAAGTGCCGATCATTATACGGCGACGTACTTCGGAACCAAAGCCGTTGGCGCGCGTCTTCTCATACATGTCGATGATATCTTTACCCGGCACGCGCACGCCATAGCGTACGCCATCATAACGCGCGAGGTTCGACGAAGCTTCGGCCGGCGCGACAATGTAATAAGCAGGCAAAGCATATTGCGTATGCGGCAAAGAAATATCGACAATCTCCGCACCGGCGGCTTTGAGCATCTCTGCGCCTTTAGTCCAGAGTGCATCGATTTCTTTCGACATGCCATCAACGCGATATTCTTTCGGAATACCGATCTTCATGCCTTTTACCGATTTGCCGATTGCGGCTTCGTAATCCGGCACAGCCCGATCAACCGATGTTGTATCTTTCGGATCATGTCCCGCCATCGAGCGCAACATGATCGCGGTATCGCGAACGGTTTTCGCAATCGGTCCCGCTTGATCAAGTGAAGACGCGAACGCAACAATACCCCAGCGCGAGCAACGGCCATAAGTCGGCTTGATTCCGACCGTGCCTGTGAAGGCCGCAGGCTGACGGATTGAACCACCTGTGTCGGTAGCCGTTGCACCGAGACAGAGTTGTGCAGCCACTGCGGCAGCAGATCCACCAGAAGATCCACCCGGAACAAGCAAACCTTTTTTATCGCCCGCGAGCGCGGTGCGCGCTTGGTCTTCTGACCAATTCGCGGGAAGGATGGGCGATACTGAAGGACCAAAAGCAGAAGACTCATTGGATGAACCCATCGCGAATTCATCATTGTTGAGTTTGCCGAGCATAACCGCACCATCGCGCCACAACTGGCTCGTGACGGTCGATTCATATTCGGGAACGAAATTGCCAAGGATTTTTGAACACGCCGTCGTACGCACGCCCTTCGTCGCGTAGAGATCCTTGATGCCGAGCGGGATGCCTTCGAGTGGACCGCCCTCACCTTTTGCGAGTTTCTCATCCGAGGCTTTCGCCATAGCGCGCGCTTGGTCAGGCGTGTCGAGCACATAGGCGTTCAACGCGCTCGCCTTTTCCATCGCCACAAGATGCGCATCGGTCAGTTCGCGCGCGGAGATTGTTTTCGCTTTAAGCGCGTCACGCGCATCGGCAAGCGTCAGCTTAGTCAAATCGGTCATGTGAGCGCTCGCTTATTCAACAACTTTGGGGACGAGGAAATAATGATCCTCGGTTTGCGGCGCATTGCCTGTCACGACTTCGGCAATATCACCGTCTGTCACAACATCGGCACGTTTCTTCATGGCCATCGGCGTGACCGATGTCATCGGCTCGACGCCGTCGACATTGACGCTATTGAGCTGCTCAACGAAAGACAGCATGGCATTGAGTTCCCCCTGAAGATGGGGGACTTCTTCGTCGGTGACAGCGATACGCGCCAAACGCGCAATCCGCCGCACGGTCGCCTGATCGACAGACATTTCCGCTCCCGTTCCTAATCGGCTAAAAGAGCCTGAGTTTGATCCCGATTCCGTGTCCGGCCTATAGCATCCGGTTTGTCTGGGCCGCAATGGCGGGGTATCAAGCCGTGAAATCTGGCCAACCGGCCGGCTGCGAGGTCAGTTAAGTCAATGATCAGTGATCCGGACGAAGAACGGGCTTGCCTCGCCTCCCTGCCCCGTTCGGCAAGGTTGATGGGCCTCGATCTCGGCACCAAAACTATCGGCATTGCGATTTCGGACGTTGAACGCCGGATCGCGAGCCCTGTTGAAACCATTCGTCGCACCAAATTCGGCAAAGATGCCGCCGCTCTGCTCGCTTTAGCCGAACGCCATAGTATTGGCGCCTTTGTTCTCGGCCTGCCTGTTAATATGGACGGCACCATGGGTCCCCGCGTTCAAGCGACCACAGCCTTCGCGCGCAACCTCGCCAAACTAACGACCCTGCCCATCCTTTGTCAGGACGAACGGCTTTCAACCGCCGCTGTCACCCGCACCCTGATCGAAGCCGATACATCGCGCGCGCGCCGCGCCGAACTCGTCGATAAAATGGCCGCCGCCTATCTGCTCCAAGCCTTTATCGACCGGTTTTCCGGATCGAGATTTTAACCCCCCATATTTTTCAGTTGAGTTGCGTGACCAATGTCTGCCCTGTCCAATCTCTTGTCTGTCTTTCTCGTCATCGCGATTGGAGCGGCGTTGAAATCAAGCCATATGATCCGTCGTGAGACGTGGGATGGGTTCGAGAGAGTGACCTATCTCATTCTGTTCCCCGCCATGATCATTTCGACGATGGCGAGTGCTGATCTCGGCTCCACGCCTTTTTTATCCATGGGGGCGACCCTAGTCGTTTCGCTCCTCACCATCGCGGCAGGGCTTTTGCTGTTCAGAAAAATCTTGCAAACCTATTTTGCGGTTGATGGCGCTTCTTTCAGCTCAATCTTTCAGGGTGCTATCCGGTGGAATTCTTTTGTCGCTTTTGCCCTTGCGACAAGCCTTCATGGCCGTGAAGGGGCGACACTTTGTGCGGTGGCGATTGCCGCGATGATCCCGCTTCTCAATTTTTTGTCGGTTGGCGTGATCACGCGCTATGCCCAAGGACAAGAAATGTCTTGGTCCCGTTACGGGACAGCCATCATCAAAAATCCTTTTATCTGGTCTTGTGTGATCGGCCTCGCGCTTAATCCGGTGGCTAAATGGATTCCGGCACCCGTTTTCGCGCCGATCACATTGATCGGACAAGCCTCATTGGCGGCGGGATTGCTCGCAGCTGGCGCTGGGCTCGAACTTCAGCGCATCCCGCGAATCGGGGCTGCCCACATTATCGCCCTTACCGCCAAGTTAATTGTCATGCCGCTTTTGGCCGTGGCCTTTGCACAGATTCTTAGTGTGTCCGGCACCGCATTTTCGGTAACGATTCTCTCGATGTCGGTACCAACCGCCAGCGCTTCTTACATCTTAGCGCGGCAACTTGGGGGGAATGCATCGCTCATGGCCGAGATTTTAACGCTTCAGACCCTCGGCGCGATGGTGACGATTCCCCTAATTTATGGATATTTTATTCTTCCCTAACGTCAAACTTGGCATTTTAGGGGATAATTTTTCTATTTTTGCGCTTCGCTTTAAAAAGTCTTTGTCGTTTAACATGCTAAACGCAGTGTATTTCTTATCTTTCTCAAAAATTTGGTGTGAATTCCTCAACGTCAAGTCGGTGAAATGAGTTTGTGTACGCCGACTTGAACAATTTTCTGGATTGACGTAACACAACCGCAAGAGTTATTTTGTAAAAATCTCAGTTATTAGTTGTATTCGCGGATTGCGTGCGTTCTTCCTTCAGCGTTTTCAAAACCGAAGACCACAAGCCGAAAGAGGACTGAGCCATGGCCACCCAAGTTGCAGAAAGACTCGACGACCGTAGCGTTACCGTGTTCCCCCGTCATGCCAAACCATCGCCCAAGATTACGAGCGATAATGACGAGATTGCGGTCTATCTTGCTAAAATGACATTCGAACTGAGCGCGATTGCGCGCAAGGCGAATTTCGATCTTCTGGCCTATTTCCTTGAAATGGCCCGGATCGAAGCCAATGGCCAAGTGGCAAAATCACGCGGCGATCTGACCTAACGGTATTAACGCGGTAAGACGGCTGTAATCAGTCCACCGTCTTGCCGCGCGATACGTCCCTCGAGTTCGAGCTCGACGAGAAGTGTGCGAACTGATGCAACGGGGCGCCCCGATAGCCTGACGAGATCATCGATGGGCATCGGAGTCGTTCCGAGTAATGCAAAAATGTGATCTCGCGGCAAAAGCACCTCCATTTTGTCGTCCGGTGCGTCCTCGGCGAAAGCGGCCGTCCTCTCCGCGTCGTCGAGATCGGGATCGAGCTCATCCCAGAAGGGGCCGAGGGACAAATCTTTCCCTTCCTCGGCCCCGCCCATGAACGGAAGCCGCCCAAGGACAGGCGCCAAAGCCTCGGCAATATGATCCGCTGACGTGATCAAGGTTGCCCCTTCACGAATAAGCGCGTTGGTCCCTTCCGAACGCGGATCAAGCGGCGACCCCGGCACAGCAAAGATATCGCGGCCCTGCTCTCCGGCAAAACGCGCGGTGATCAATGAACCCGAACGCAACGCCGCCTCGATGATCACAATCCCGTAACTCAAACCAGAAATGATCCGGTTACGACGGGGAAAATCACGCCCGCGCGGCTCCCACCCCATCGGCATCTCACTGACAACCGCGCCTGTGTCTGCAATCGCATCGAGGAGATCGCGATGTTCATCCGGATAAGGACGATCATGGCCTCCCGCGAGCACCGCGACCGTGCCTGATGATAAAGACGCACGATGCGCAGCGGCATCGATGCCGCGTGCAAGACCAGACACAACCACAAAGGCGAGTTTACCGAGATCGGCTGCCAGAAGGCCTGCCATTTTTAAACCCGCTGCAGAGGCGTTCCGTGAGCCCACAATAGCCACCGAGGGCTTGGATAGAATTGAAACGCGTCCGCGCACACCAATTATGGGCGGCGCAGAATCGATCACACGTAACAGCGGCGGATAATCAGGTTCACCCATCGCGATAAAGCGAACATCCATTTTGGAAGCAAGCGCCACTTCATCTTCGGCTTCAGCAACGCTC
Organism: uncultured Alphaproteobacteria bacterium; assembly: GCA_963923565.1. GTDB lineage: Bacteria > Pseudomonadota > Alphaproteobacteria > Rhizobiales > Beijerinckiaceae > CAIUPE01. The sequence continues at coordinate 1,969 of CAWUMH010000087.1, read as the reverse complement.
ACAACTTTAGAGGCGCGTCCTTGCGCTTTGAGAAGTGCAGGCAGTGCTTCGAGAGCGGCGGCGGCCCCGCCATAGCGATTTAAAAGAGATCTGAATGTGCGCGGGCCAATGCTTGATGTGCGGGTAAGCCTTAGCCAATCAAGGCGCTGACGATCCGTGAGGTCCTGTCCCGCCGGTTGATCCGGCTTCGGTGGCTCCGCCATTCTTGGCTCCGATCCGCCCTTCGGTGCCCGCAATCAAACGCGAGATATTCGCGCGATGCGTCACCCACAACACAATTGTAAGAAGGAAAAGAACGCCACCGATACGAACATCGCCGAAATACGCGGCAACAAACGGAGACACCAAGCTCGCAACAAGAGCCGATAGAGAAGAGTAACGCGAAATACGCGCCGTGATCAACCAGCTTACGGCAAATGCAAGCGCAGCGAGCGGTTGAAGTGCGAGCGTTACACCGAGATAGGTCGCCACACCTTTACCGCCTTTGAATTTAAGCCAGACTGGAAATAAATGTCCAAGAAAGGCAGCAACCGCGGCAGGGACAGTTGTTTCAGGTCCAAAGAGATAACTCGTTACTAAGACCGCAGCTGTTCCTTTGAGCATATCGCCGATCAATGTCGCGGCCGCTAGGCCTTTGCGCCCTGTGCGCAAGACATTGGTCGCCCCAATATTGCCGGACCCAATTTGTCTCAAATCACCAGCGCCGAAGAGACGGGTTAAAATCACACCAAACGGAATCGACCCGAAGAGATAGCCGACAAAAACAGCCAAGAATGCTAAAACATCTTCAGACATTAGCGTGACCTTATTGCGATTTTATTCTTTGATCAGGATTCTTGAACAATACGACCATTGACCATCGTCATATGAACGCGGCCTTGTAATCGCGCCCCATCAAAAGGCGTATTCTTGCATCGTGAATGAAGTTTTTCCGGATCGAGCACAAAAGGTTCATCGGGATCAAACAGAATGAGATCAGCCGGCGCGCCTCTGCGCAAACGACCTTGCGGTAGACCCAAAATATCAGCGGGTTTTGTTGACAGAGCGCGGAAGAGTTGCGGCATCGTCACATCACCATTGTGAACGAGGCGCAGCGCAACGGACAACATCGTTTCAAGTCCAATCGCACCATCCGCACATTCGATAAAGGGTTGCCGCTTGGCTTCGACATCTTGCGGATTATGATCGGACACTATGACATCGATCAAGCCCGACGCCACGCCCTCAATCATCGCCCGACGATCATCCTCTGCGCGCAAGGGTGGCGATAACTTCAAGAATGTACGATAAGAGCCAATATCATTTTCATTAAGCGCGAGATTATTGATCGAGACACCGCAGGTGATCGGCAGACCTTCATCTTTCGCGCGCTTAATAATCTCAAGTGACTCAGCACAGGAAATCATCGCGGCGTGATAACGCGCACCCGTCAATCTTACGAGCGCGAGATCGCGTTCAAGCATGATTGTTTCGGCGGCTTTCGGAATTCCAGGCAATCCCAAGCGGCTTGAGAGCTCACCTTCATTCATGACGCCATCGATTGACAATGTTGGTTCTTCAACGTGATGAACAATTAACGCATCAAAATCACGCGCATAAGTAAACGCCCGCCGCATGACCTGCGCATTGGCAACCGAACGCGCGCCATCCGTAAAAAATACTGCACCCGCTGCACCAAGAAGACCAAACTCCGTCATCTCCTTGCCGTGCAAGCCTTTGGTCAGTGCCGCGGACGGCATCAAACGCACACCCGCCGTGTCACGTGCGCGGCGAATGATATAATCAACAACCGCCGGATCATCGACCGGCGGATTTGTGTCCGGCATACAGATGACCGTTGTTACACCACCTGCTGCGGCCGCACGGCTTGCAGAGGCAAGTGACTCGCGATGCTCCGCACCCGGTTCGCCAACGAAGGCACGAAGATCAATAAGGCCAGGCGCGAGTACACGGCCCTTCGCATCAATGA
>CAWUMH010000086.1:0-6735 GCA_963923565.1 uncultured Alphaproteobacteria bacterium | reverse complement strand
AATGCCGATCTCGTCGATGGCTGGTTGGGGCTTGGACAGGCGAATGAGAAAAAGGGGGCGAAGGACGCCGCGATTGAAGCCTATAATCGCGCTCTTGCTGTTGATGTGAATAATACGACTGCGCGCGAAGCGCTCACCCGCCTTTCTGGCGGCGAAAAAAGTGGCGGCGGATTGTTTGGAAAGAAACTCTTCTGAGCCCTGATTATTAGGAGTCGAGACGATATGTTTCTCGACTCCTTTATCTAACTCAGTGTGCCATCGCCTTATTGATGTCTTCGACCATCTTCTTGGCGTCAGCGAAGAGCATCAGCGTATTGTCCTTGAAGAACAATTCGTTTTCGACACCCGCATAACCCGAACCCATACCGCGCTTGATAAAGAGTACGGTCTTTGCCTTCTCAACATCGAGAATAGGCATGCCGAAGATCGGCGATTGCGGATCAGTTTTCGCTGCCGGATTTGTTACGTCATTCGCGCCGATAACAAAAGCGACATCGGCTTGTGCAAATTCTGAATTGATATCTTCAAGTTCGAAGACTTCATCATAAGGCACATTCGCTTCAGCAAGCAGCACATTCATATGGCCCGGCATACGACCAGCGACCGGATGAATGGCATATTTAACTTCGACGCCTTCTTTTTTCAGAAGATCAGCCATTTCGCGCAAAGCATGTTGAGCTTGTGCCACAGCCATTCCGTAGCCTGGCACGATAATCACGCTTGATGCATTCTTCATCATGAAAGCCGCGTCATCGGCTGAGCCTTGCTTTACAGGCCGTGTTTCAACATGACCTGCCGCACCACCGCTTGTCTCGCCACCAAAGCCGCCGAGAATGACCGAGAAGAAGGAGCGGTTCATGCCCTTACACATGATGTAAGAGAGAATAGCACCTGATGACCCAACGAGCGCGCCGGTAATGATGAGTGCCATATTCGAAAGCGTAAAGCCAATGCCGGCTGCCGCCCAACCCGAATAGGAATTAAGCATCGATACAACGACAGGCATATCCGCGCCGCCGATCGGAATGATGATCAATATGCCGAGCAGAAGGGCAACGAGTGTGATCAACCAGAAGAAGACTGTGCTTTGCGAGATCATGAATAAGATGATCAAAATAACAAGGCCGACTGCCAAAGCGATATTGATGACATGACGGCTTGGCAGCATGATCGGCTTGCCGCTCATATTGCCGTTCAATTTCAAAAACGCGATGATGGAGCCGGTGAATGTGATTGCACCAATCGCAACGCCCAGTGACATTTCAACAATGCTGGCAACTTTAATCCCGCCACTCGCGGTCGCGATGTGAAATGCTTCAGGCGCATAAAGCGCGCCGGCCGCAACAAATACCGCTGCAAGACCAACAAGCGAATGGAAAAACGCGACGAGTTGCGGCATCGCCGTCATGGCAATGCGTCGTGCGAGAATCGCACCGAAACCACCACCGACGGCGAGACCGATAATCAAGAGGCCCCAACCGATCACGCTTGTCGGCGGTGAAATCAGCAAGGTTGTCGCCATGGCAATTGCCATGCCGATCATGCCGAAGAGATTGCCTTGCCGTGACGATGCGGGCGATGAGAGTCCACGCAATGCAAGAATAAAGAGAACGCCTGAGATGAGATAAAGAAGGGCTGCAATATTGCCGGACCAGAACGTACCAGACATGGGCTTAACCCTTCTTCTTATACATGGCGAGCATGCGCTGGGTCACAAGGAACCCACCGAAGATATTCACGCTGGCAAGGATCAAAGCCCCGAGGCCGAAGAGTCGCGCGGGTAATGCGCCATCTTCACCTGCCGTTGATGCATCAACACCAATGGCGAGAAGCGCACCGACAACAATCACTGATGAAATCGCATTCGTCACCGACATCAAAGGCGTGTGAAGAGCAGGCGTTACAGCCCATACGACGAAATAGCCGACGAATACTGCGAGAATGAAAAGTGCGAATTCGAAGACGAAGGGATCAATGGCACCACCACTAGCACCGTGGGCGGCGGCGCCTGCAATTGATCCGGCTTGAGTTGCAAGACCTTGCGCGATATCGGCGAGATCCTTTGCGGCATCAGCAAGAGCCGCCGCTTTGTCGTGCAGCATTTGAGCGGTGTCGGTCGCCATGCGAGACTCCGTAAATTAGGATTTGGGCTGGAAATTTGGATGGACAACAGAACCGTCGCGCGTCAGCAGCGTCGCTTTGACGAGTTCATCATCCCAATTGATCGCGAGTGTCTTTTCCTTCTTGTCGACCATGGTCTCGAAGAAGGAGAACAGATTCTTCGCGTAGAGAGCGGAGGCGCTGGCCGCGATGCGACCAGGGAGATTAAGCGGCCCGAGAATCGAGACACCATTTTCGGTCACGACAGTCTCGCCCGCTTTCGAAAGCGCCACATTTCCCCCACGCTCAACCGCGAGATCGACGATCACTGAACCCGCACGCATCGATTTGACCATGTCTTCGCTCACAAGCTTGGGAGCCGGACGTCCGGGGATCAAAGCGGTGGTGATGACAATGTCTTGCTTGGCGATATGCGAAGCGACGAGGGCCGCCTGTTTCGCCTGATATTCGGCCGACATCGGTTTGGCATAGCCTGCTGCGGTTTCGGCCTGTTTGAATTCTTCATCCTCGACCGCGATGAATTTAGCACCCAAAGAGGCGACCTGTTCCTTGGCGGCAGGACGCACATCCGTCGCGGTAACAATCGCGCCGAGGCGGCGTGCGGTGGCGATGGCCTGAAGGCCGGCAACGCCCGCACCCATCACGAAGACTTTGGCGGCTGGAACGGTACCTGCCGCCGTCATCATCATGGGCATACCCCGGCCATAGGCAGAAGACGCGTCGATGACAGCCCGATAACCGGCGAGATTGGCTTGGCTCGAGAGCACATCCATGACTTGCGCGCGGGTAATGCGCGGCATCAATTCCATCGAAAAGGCCGAAAGACCCGCTTTTGCCATGGATTGAAGGGCTTCTGCCGAGTCATAGGGGTCCATAATGGCCAGAACGAGTGCGCCTTTGGGCATAAGGCCCAGTTCGCCTTCTGTCGGGCGGCGCACCTTCAAAATCACGGCCGCGTCAGCGAGCGCGTCCTTGGCTGATCCGGCAATTGTCGCGCCTGCAGCCGCAAAATCCGCATCAGGAATGCCTGAATGACTGCCAGCACCCGTCTCAATCGAGACGCTCGCACCGAGCCCAATGAGTTTCTTGATGGTTTCCGGAGTTGCCGCCACGCGGGTTTCGAGCGCGGCAGTTTCGGAAATGACGGCGATTTTCATGGCAATCCCTGTCTGTCTCGATCGATCCGGTGAGATGGATGATATTTCAGGCCTACGACCTGAAAGGCGATCAGATCAGGGTGAGAGCCATCACAATCAAAAGAGCCGCAACGGCAATCGTGCCCCATTTTACGAAACCGACAAAGCGGCCATAGGTCCGCTCATGTTCTGCGTAATCCATTCCGGACGCGGCGTGATCGTGGCTGGCCATGAAATCCCTCATTTATTCTTCGGTTGATCCTTTCTTGATCCTCTATCGCATCACAGGCTTTCGATCAATGTAAGCGTGACCAAAAGCCGCCTTTTGAATCCGCATGACAGACGGGCGGCGTCATGCAAGGAAAGGATGACCACCTGGGGAGTTTCCTGTTTATGCGTCTTCTGTTTCTCGGCGATATTGTGGGTCGATCGGGACGACATGCTGTTCTTGATGCGCTTCCGGGCCTGCGCCGCCGCTGGTCACTCGATTGCGTCGTGATCAATGGCGAAAATGCTGCGGGCGGGTTCGGCATTACCGAGACGATTTGCAACGATCTTTTAGACGCTGGCGCTGACGCTATTACCCTTGGCAATCATTCTTTCGACCAGCGGGAGGCGCTTGTTTTCATTGAGCGGCAGCCCAAACTGCTTCGCCCGATCAATTATCCAATAACGACCCCGGGGCGTGGCGCGACAATGATTGAAACCGAATCCGGCGCGCTTGTCCTCGTGATTAACGCCATGGCGCGGCTTTATATGGATGCGCTCGATGATCCTTTTGCTGCGGTTGATCGCGCGGTAACGGAAGCCCCCTTAGGTCAGATGTCCGACGCGATTCTCGTCGACTTTCATGGCGAGGCAACGAGCGAAAAACAGGCGATGGGCCGCTATCTCGACGGTCGCGTCTCGCTTGTCGTGGGCACCCATACGCATGTTCCGACCTCCGATCATCGGATCTTGCCGGGAGGCACGGGTTATTTATCCGATGCAGGCATGTGCGGGGATTATGATTCGATTCTCGGCATGGCGCATGAGGAAGCGGTACGTCGCTTTGTCGAGAAGACGCCCGGCGCGCGGCTTGAAGCAGCTGATGGCGAGGGCACGATTTCCGGTATTGCGGTTGAGACGGATGATGAGACCGGATTAGCGATTGATATTGCGCCGGTGCGGATTGGACCGGGGCTTTCGCCCGCTCTCCCCGATTTCTGGGAGATTTGATAGAAGGCGGCGCGCCTTTTCTTTCCAAAGAGGGGGTTCTATAAGCGCGCCGGATTTGATTTTTGCCGAATAGACGTCGGCATTGACTCAGTAGATGGATTTAGCACATGGCCGGTCATTCCCAGTTTAAGAATATCATGCATCGCAAGGGCAAGCAGGATGCGATGCGCTCTAAAATGTTTTCAAAACTGGCGCGCGAAATCACCGTCTCCGCAAAAATGGGCTTGCCTGATCCGAACATGAATCCGCGCTTGCGCGCTGCCATTCAAGCCGCACGCGCAGAGAATATGCCGAAAGACAATATTGAACGCGCAATCAAAAAAGCTTTGGGCGGTGATGCAGAAAACTACGAAGAAATTCGTTATGAAGGTTATGCGCCTGGTGGCGTTGCTGTCGTCATTGAAGCTTTGACGGATAATCGTAATCGTACCGCATCCGAAGTCCGTTCGTATTTTACAAAGGCAGGCGGGGCACTTGCTGAAACCGGTGCCGTCTCTTTCATGTTTGACCGCGTGGGCGTTGTTGAATTTGATGTCAAAGTTGCAGGCGAAGATCAGATCATGGAAGCCGCCATCGAAGCCGGCGCTGATGATGTTGCTTCGTCAGAACATGGCCACGAAATCGTTACAGCAATGGAGTCATTGCGCGATGTCGCCAAAGCACTCGAAGATAAATTCGGCGAACCGCGTAAAGCAGGCCTTGTCTGGCGGCCACAAAATATGATTGCCGTCGATGATGAAGCGGGTGAAAAAATCATGAAGCTTCTCGACAATCTCGAAGAGAATGACGATGTGCAACGTGTGTTCTCAAACGCCGAATTTTCTGATGCCTTGATCGCCAAGCTTGGCGGATAAGATGAGTGTCCGCATCCTCGGAATCGATCCCGGCCTCCGTAACACGGGCTGGGGACTGATTACGCAGGACGGATCAAAACTTTCTTTTATCGCGTGCGGCACAATCAAATCGGATGAGAAAAAATCTTTAGCCGAACGGTTAAAGCAACTTCATGATGGATTGAGTGAGATCGTAGCCTCTTACACGCCCGATGAAGCAGCTGTTGAAGAAACCTTTGTCAACAAAGATGCTCGTGCCACTTTGAAGCTGGGTCATGCGCGCGGCATCGCGCTTCTTGTTCCGGCTCTCGCAGGGCTTTCTGTAGCCGAATATGCGCCGAACCTCGTCAAAAAAACGATTGTTGGCGCAGGTCATGCCGACAAAGATCAAATCCATATGATGGTCAAAGTGCTTCTGCCGAAATCGGATGCCAAAACACCGGATGCTGCTGATGCGTTGGCTATTGCATTGACCCATGCACAGCATCGGGGCCTCGCGCAGCGTTTGAAGGGCTAATGCCTTTCCAATTCTTTTGGAATTGCGAACAAGCGCTCTGTTATCTCTTCCGAATCCGTTTATATTCTTCTTTCGTTCTCCCCCCTCATTCAGATAGCCATGTATCAACCGCCCCATTTCAATGAAGATAGTCCGCTCGCGATGCAGGGCCTTATTCGTGCCTTTCCGCTAGGACTCTTGATCACGAGCGGCGCTAGCGGTCTGATCGCTAATCCCATTCCTTTTATTCTTGATCCTGAAGCCGGTGAGCAGGGGGTGCTCCGCTGCCATGTCGCGCGGGCGAATGGTCAATGGAAGGAGATCGGCGAGGGCCTCGACGCACTGATCGTTTTCCAAGGCGCGCAACATTACGTTCATCCCGGTTGGTATGAAACGAAGCGCGAGACAGGCAAAGTCGTGCCAACGTGGAATTATGCGATGGTTCAGGTTAAAGGCCGCGCCTGTGTAAAGGATGACGGCGCTTGGCTCGCGCGACAGATTCGCGATCTTACTGAAATGATGGAAGGCGCTTACCCGAAACCTTGGGCCGTTGATGATGCACCCACCCCATATATTGACGCTCAAATGCGCGGCATTGTTGGTATTGAAATTACCATCAACGCCATGATGGGAAAATGGAAAGTGAGCCAGAACCGCACGGACGCTGATCGTGAAGGCGTCGTCGAAGGATTGCGCGCTCATCACGAACAAGAGGCACATGATATGGCTCTTCTTGTTGAAGAGAGATTACGCTCAAAAGGCGTTGAGGCCTCATCATGATTGGCAAACTTAAAGGTGTGATTGATGGTATTGGTGATGATCATGCCATTATTGATGTTCATGGCGTTGGTTATGTTGTGCAGGCCTCTTCTCGTACTTTGCAGAGCTTGCATCAGGGTGAAGCGGTAACGTTACATATCGAAACGCAGGT
>CAWUMH010000085.1:0-6755 GCA_963923565.1 uncultured Alphaproteobacteria bacterium | reverse complement strand
GCGCAATTCAACGCCGACATCACGCGTTTGAATGAATCAATCGCGATGCTTGAGGGCGAGAATATCAATCTCAGCCAATCACTGGCCTCTCGTGTTGATGATTTCAACCGGACTTCGCGCCGCCTCGCCGAAGTTGAGAGCGAATTGGACTCGACAAAGAATCGTCTCAATCATACGCGTCAATTGCTCAACGAGACAAAGAACGAGCGCAAGGCACTCGCCGATCAGATCGACGAAATCACGTCGCAAACGCAGGCCGAAAAAATCTCGCTCAATATGAAAATTGACGCGTTGCAATCGCGCGCAACTTTGGGCGAGCGGCTTCTGTCGGAGGCGCGCAACACACTCATCGCCAAAACGGATGAATTGCGAACCGCCGAACGTCGGATCGTTGATCATAATGTTGCGGTATCAAGCTTTGAACAGCGCCTTGCCAAGCAGAAATCAACGATTGACGGACTTGAACGCCAGGTGCGTGAACTTGAACAATCACGCGTGACATTGATTGAGCGCGCCAATTCGCTCACCAAGAATTTGAAAGCGCGTGACACGGCATTGGCAAAACTTGATGATCGCATTCCCGTTCTCATGGGCCGTATCGACCAGCTCGAAAATCAAGCCGAGTCGAACCGGGCAACCTATCAAGCGCGTATCGATGAATTGGCGGCGGCGCTTGAAACAGAACGTATGGCGCGTGCTGTCGCCGAAGGCGCACTCGAAGCGGCCCGTAAAGAGCGTAGCTCTCTCCAACGCGAACTCATCCGCTCGGAAGGCGCTCCGCGCATTACGGAAGTTGCCGATACGGTCCTCGACCTCTCGGGCAAACTTACACCCTCGTCGCAAAGCGCGGACGGGACCACCGGCTAAGAGCCCGCAGCGGCGATCTTTCTCATGTGAAATTCGTCCTGCCCGCAGCCGCGCTTCGGGCACAAAAATTTGTTTTCAAGCCATTTGAGGCTCTTAACAAATCGGCAGGAATTGCTGCATATAGTTCGGGATCAGATCTGGATTTTCATTCTCGTTTTTTGTCCTGCCCATGTATTCGGTTGTAGAAAAACGTCGCCGTAGCGGTCGAATTTACTACGTGGTTTACCTCGGAAACCGCGTGGTGCTGATGACCTATCATCGCCACACCGCAATGGCCTATCTCGAAATGAACCAACAGGCCGACAGCTCAGCCGCCTAGCACACCCTTTTATGCCCTCCCCGACGCCGGAACGGTTGCTTTTTTACATGCCGCCGCGTTTTATAGTCGTCCATTGATGAATACAGTCGGGAGGGACGTTATGCCAAAAGCCTATATGATTTCTTGTTATCGCGAGATCAAAGATCCCGACCGTCTTCAGGCTTATGCAAAGCTCGCGGGGCCTGCGATCATGGCTGCCGGTGGCACCTTCTTGGCACGGGGTACAGCCGCAAAAGCCATGGAACATGGCGTAAAAGATCGCACCGTCATCATAGAATTCGAATCGCTTGAAAAGGCGATGGCTGTTTACGACAGCCCCGCTTATCAGGAGGCCATTCGCGCGCTAGGTCCTGACGCGGTCAATCGCGATATGCGCGTGGTCGAAGGCGTTTAAACGCAACAAACTATTGCGCAAGAACGGTGACGCTGATGCGGCGGTTGCGCGGATCAAGCGGATTGTCAGGATAATAGGCTTCGCGATCAGCTACGCCTTCAATTTTGACGAACCGCTTTTCATCGATACCCTGTTCGGTGAGGAAGCGGCGCGTTGAATCAGCGCGCTGGGCCGACAAACGCCAATTATTCATTTTATCATTTTGGCTATAGCCAAAACCATCGGTGTGGCCGCGAATGGCAATTTTATTGGGCAGATCTTTGATCGATGCCGCAACACCTGCCATCACTTCTTGCGCCTTCGGCAAGAAGTTTGTGGTGCCAATAGCAAACATAGCAAAATCGGCCTGATCGATGATCTCGATACGTAAGCCCTCTTTATCGCGCACGAATTTCATCTGTGCAGCAATCTTCTTCAAGTCAGGATTTTGCTCGAAGGCAGCCTTCACATCTTTTTCAATCTTGTCGAGATTCTGAGCATCCGCTTGAGCTGCCGCGGCTTTCTTTTGCTCTTCGCTCATCTCTTTGCCGTCACCGGCCTTTGCATCTTTTCCTTCAGACGGCTTATCGGCTTTACCTTCGCCCTCAGCGTCACCTGTTTTTGCGAGTGCGCCTTTGTTTTGATTCTCCGCGGTCTTGACACCCGAACCTTCGTCCGGCGTTGAGCCCCCGGCCTTTTTACCGTCAGTCGGGCCTGATTTTCCGACATTTTCATCGTTTTGGTCGGTACGCGTTTGCACGCCTTCTGGCGCCTTGTTGCGATCAACAGATTCCGTTGATGCTACTGGAACAACAGTTTGCATCGTGCTGTTGGCAACGGCGGCTTCTGGAAAACCATCGCGTTCATTCGGCGCGTGACCGGCAAGAAATCCGTTCGTTCCCGTTTGATCGCTTAACTGCAGAAGACTTGTCTTCTGGCGGAAATATTCCCCGATACCTTTACGACGTTCGGCATTTGTTGATCCCAACAACCACATCAACAAAAAGAACGCCATCATCGCGGTCATCATGTCCGCCAGCGCGATCTTCCACGCACCACCGTGACCGCCGCCATGTCCGCCGGCGATCTTCTTGATGATAATCTCCGGTTTCGGTTCGCCTTCGGGCTTATCACTCATTGATTAGCTCCCGTTAAAGGCGGGACGCTCTTTTCACCGTCCCGGAACAGAAGCGTCATGCTGATACGACGATTACGAACATCAAGGGCATCTTGCGCATTATAAGGCTCGGTATCAGCGACACCTTCAACACGCGCGATTTGCCCTTGAGGGACGCCGGCCTTTTCCAGCAATTGCCGCGTGCTCTCCGCGCGTTCAGCGGAGAGAAGCCAGTTGTTCATCTCGCTATCAAGCGCATAAGCGAGACTGTCCGTATGCCCGCGAATAACAACCTGATTGGGTAATTCAGAAATTGCTTTGGCCAACTCTCCGATAAGAGCAGAGGCACGAGGCAAAACACGTGTTGTGCCGACAGAGAACATCGAAAAGTCTGCTTTATCGACAATTTCAATCCGCAAGCCGTCTTTGACTTTTACGAATTGAACTTGATCTGCAATCTTTGAAAGACTTGAGTCTTTTGAAATGGCTTCTGTCACTTGCTTCTGCAAAGCTTCAAAATTTTTCTGATCGACTTCGGCTGCGGCCTTTTTCGCCGCTTCGTCAGAAACACCACCCGCATTTTTCGTTGATGCGCTTTCACCGCGTTTGGGTTGGCCTTCTTGAACTGTCGCATCCGATCCTTGCGAGCCTAATTCATTGTCATCAACCACGCCGCCTTCGGCGGGCCCTTTAGCCATGCCTGAACGACCTTCGCCCTCTTTGCTTTTGCCATCGGGTGATAGAGGACCAGAAGGCCCTTCATCGCGATCATTACCGCCCGTCTCTTTTGTCGGCGGCATGACATTGGCAACACTGGTCTGGCTGATAGAGTCCGGCAGACCTTCCGGGCTGATCATGGAACGACCGCCCAAAACACCATTCGAGCCGGCATTGTTGCCCATTTTGAGAAGCGGTGTCTGTTTGAAATAATCGGCAATCGATTTGCGGGCGTCCGTATTGGTTGAACCTAAAAGCCACATGAGAAGAAAGAACGCCATCATGGCGGTCATCATGTCGGCAAGCGCGATCTTCCACGCGCCACCATGACCACCACCATGTCCGCCGATATGCTTTTTGATAATAATCGGTGCCGGCTTTTCAGCTTCGCCGGCCGATTCCTTATCCTTTTCGGCTTCCTTCTTGGCGGCCATCGCTCATGCGCCTCTACTTACTTGCCGCGCAGGCCGTCGAAGACTTCACCGAAATCAGGCTTATTGGCATGGCTCGAGATACCCGCACGCGCTGCTTCAATGACGAGCGGCTGCGGATGACCATGGAGGGTCGCCACAATCAATTGCTTCACGACAAGATAGATTTCGCTATCTTCATCGATCACTTGCTTCAAGCGATTACCCATCGGTTCGATCACGCCATAGGCCAACAACACGCCCATGAACGTACCGACGAGCGCTGAGCCGATGAGCGCACCCAGAACCGCCGGGGGTTGATCGATAGCGCCCATGGTTTTCACGACGCCCAACACGCACGCAACGATTCCCAGTGCGGGGCATGCACCTGCGGTAGCTGCCAGCGCTTCGACAGGTTTCATTTCATGATGATGATGGGCTTTGAGAGCCGTATCCAGCACTTCTTCAACCGCATAGGGGTTGAGATTGCCCGAAGAAATGACCATCAGACGGATCGTGTCCGTGATCATGTGAATGAGTGTGTGATCCTTCATAAGCTTCGGGTATTCACCGAAGATTGGGCTGCCTTCCGGGCTTTCGACGTGTGATTCTAGGGCGACCGGGCCGTCCACGCGAAGGATTTTCAGGAGCTTAGAGACAAGGAAAATCGTATCGAGATAATCCTGCTTTTTGTACTGGGGGCCCTTGAAAACTTTACCAAATCCCCCGGCAACACCCTTAATCGTGTCGATACCATTACCAACCAACATAGCGCCAACAGCCGCGCCCCCGATTGTGGCAAGCTCCGACGGCGCCGCATGAATGATCGGTTCGAGATTCCCGCCGTGGACCACGAAGACGCCGAACACGCACCCCATAACAACCACAAGGCCAATGATACTAAACATAGAGAGCCCCACTTCACCCGGTCACCAACGCCGACAGGCTTATCCTGCCGACACATACCGACGCACAACCATAGGCCACGCGCACCAATCCAGCGCAACCTTTACAAGAAATATGCCATTATTGTGATAAGTCCAGCACGGGAAGCTGAAATTGCACCCCAATCACGCCGCGGTTTTAGCCCAATCAATCAGCCGGCGGGGTCTCATTCGGTAAAATCAGCTCGAAAATTGGCTTAAATTCTTCCTCTTCCGCCACCGTCCAGGTCTCAGGTTTGAGGGGCGATGTGTTGGCCCGCATCCCATAGACATAAGCCATCAAAGACTTTGAAGATTTGTAAACGCGAAGCTTGTCGTACTCCTGACCCTTCAGAAGACTTCTGAACATTGGCCTTTTATTTCGTTTCGTCTGCAAATTTTCATAGTTGCAGACGTAATATTGGTAAGATTCAAGCAGCAAATCGACATCGGATATATCGACAGACGCAATGAATTTAAGCGTGTTTTCGATATACCTAATGATGTCGTCTGCGAGATGTTCCGTATTGTAGAGTGGTTCGAGCGCATTAGCGTAAATTTCCGCAATATCTTCGGCTGCCGCATCAATAGATAAGAATTTGCGGACCGCCTGCACAGCAGTGAGCTCAAAAACATATTGTGGAGGAGTATTAACAGCCGCCATGCGTGGTTCCGAAATGGCCCTAACCGGGCGGCTTCCCTGACCTAAATTTCTCGATCCACGCGGCGGCCCGCTCTTGAGCTTTCGCGGCATCGGTTACTGCGAGCTTTTTGGTTAATTCATCCCGCCGCTTACGCGCCATCGTGTCACCAATTGCGACCGCAAGACTAGCCCAATAATACTCTTCAACCGAATTTTCAAACCCGAAGTCGGGCGAATAGCTCTTCGCCATGGCGAAAAGAGCCGGATTAAATCCGGCCTCGGCATTTTTCTGCATGCGCTGCCGACACCAATCGAGAACTTTCGGCCAATTTGGTTCATCAACCGACGACAGCATCAGCTTTCTCGCGGCAAAAGCTTTCTCATGACCGGCCAAAGCCGCCAAAGTCGTCCATCTTAGGGCTTCGAGATAATTCTGCGTCAATCCGACGCCATGCCAGAAAAAAAGTCCAAGGCGGAACTGGACTTCAACATTGCCAGCTTCGGCTGCCTCACGCGCCAATTTCACCGCATTATCGAAATCTTTGGCGAGAATAAGCGTATCAAGCTGGGCTATCGGATCATCAGACGCGCGCGCCATGACGGGCGAAAGGCCAAGACCTGCCACAAGAACCAAAGCCAAAACCTGTCTCAGCATTACGCCACGCAACCCATCAACTGAACTTCAATAGTGTCTCAGCATAAACAGTGCCACTCCCAAGCGGAAGGGCAAAGGCCCGCGCGCCGAAAGACGAACGGGCCTTAGATGTTTTTACATCCGTATCAACAAATGAGGCGTTAACGGGTCAAGGCGATTTTTGAAGCGTAGCCCCCGTACTGATAATATTTACACCAATTGCCAAAACCAATTAAGTTGGCGCCGTCGATGATGCGCCAGCGCCTGCACCACCAACCTCAGCCGCAGCATTGCCCTTGGCTTTCGACTGGGCATCAACACCACCGTCAGCATTGGTGTCTGCCGTATTGGCTGTATATGAGGTAACATTCGTACCACCTGCCGAGGCTTTGCCGCCCGCTGAGGCTTCGGCACCAGCTTTTCCGCCTGTTGAGCTGCCAGCCGAAGTACCGACCATGCCGCCACCGCCTGAAATGCCAGCAGCATAACCCGATTGCGAGTAACCGAGCCCCCCTGCAACGTTACCAGCGGTCGCACCAGATGCCGTGCCGGTACCATGGCTCCACGCCTTCGTATTATTGCCTGATTTGCCGCCGCCATAGCTCGTGCTGATATCAAGACCATTCGCTGAAGCTGCAGTCACACCGAGAGCAAGCGCCGCAACAGCGCCGGCCAATGCATATTTAGAACGGGATATAACAGTCCGGGACATAGAAAATCTCCGTTGTTGCGACAGCCGCTCCCGATCCCGA
>CAWUMH010000084.1:0-6847 GCA_963923565.1 uncultured Alphaproteobacteria bacterium | reverse complement strand
GCAGCGCAAGAGCCGCGACATCATCCTGCGATGGTGCTAGACGACCCTCTAGCAAAGCGCGTGCCCGCGTTGCCAACATCAATGCCTGTCCGGCACGCGGGCCCGGTCCCCATGAGATATGTTCAGCACAATCCGCTTCGCCGCTTTCAGGGCGTGCTGCGCGCACAAGCGCAAGAATAGCATCAACAACACTATCGCCAATCGGCATCATGCGCACAAAATTCTGCGCGGCGATTAATTCCTCAGCCGTTAACAGTGCAGATGCCTGATGTGTTTCGCCACGGGTTGTTTGGATGAGAATGTCCTTCTCAGTTTTCGCATCGGGATAGGCGACATCAATCTGCATCAGGAACCGGTCAAGCTGCGCTTCCGGCAAAGGATAGGTGCCTTCTTGTTCAATCGGATTTTGCGTCGCGAACACATGAAACGGTGTGGGTAGATCATAGCGATTACCGCTTACGGTAACATGATGTTCCTGCATCGCTTGCAGTAAGGCTGATTGTGTGCGCGGGCTTGCGCGGTTTATTTCATCAGCCATCAAGAGACTTGTGAAGACAGGCCCTTTGATGAAGCGGAAGGAACGACGCCCCTCAGAACTCTCTTCCAATACTTCGGAGCCCGTAATATCGGCAGGCATCAAATCAGGCGTAAACTGAACGCGCTTTGTTTCAAGGCCCAATACAATGCCTAGTGTTTCGACGAGTTTCGTCTTGGCGAGACCCGGAACGCCGACAATCAACCCATGACCCGCTGACAACAATGTGATGAGCGCGAGATCAACGACATCATTATCGCCGAGAATAACTTCTCTAAGAGCTGTGCGCGCGGATGAAAAACGCGCGGCAATTCGTTCAGCCTCAGCGACGGGATCTTGTAACGGAATAGTTGGGGTAGAGGACAGCGTGGACATGTGCGACTTTCAAATTCGGACCACAGAAGAGAAGCGGGCTTTTTTTGGCGAAAGCAAGGCGGTTTCAATCAATCGGCGCTGCGTAAGCGACGAATGGTGAATTCGATTTGGCCATCATCGCATTCGCGCCACCATTCGATCTCGGTCATATAGGCGGCTTTGGGGAAACGCGCGAAGAGCGCTTGTGCTTTTTCACGAGCATCCGTGCGGGGAAGTAGAAAAGTTTCGCGCCGCCATTGTCCCGCTTCCGCATGGCGCATACCCGTACCTTGTTGTGCCGTGCGGCGATCGGCCAAGCGTTTCGCAAGATCTTTGGGGCTGAGCGGCTTATGCACCACTTGTGATGTCTCCTTGGACCAGGGGACGACCCCCCTTATTCAATCGGGGTCGGCGCCGTCACCACTTTATCAGAATATCGTGCAATCGCCTCCGAGAGCAAATTTTGCAGAAGCTTCGGGTCGCTCGAGAAATCAAATGCTTCCCAAGCCGCGTCAGCGTGGCGGATGATTTCGCCAATTATAGGACCTGCGGGAACGCCTCTTTTGATCACCATCGCACCGGTAAAGGGCGAATGGGTCGGCGCGCTACCGGCAGCGGTCCAGAGTTCGGAATCGATTTTTGCATCACGCCGCCCCATATCGACCACCAAAGCGTCGGTGATCACACGACGACCGAAGCGGAAGGCGAGTCTACGAATAGTTTTGGCTTCTAAAGGGCGCGGCAGGGCTGAAAGCTGCATCAAGACTTCGCCGAGTTTTTCCAAGCGATCCGTCTCGGCATTTGAAAGCCGCATGGTTTCGCGCAAGGTCAACGCATCTTCGGGTTTATGAATCGCAAGAGCCGCAAGACGTAAGAATAAGTCCGCGCCTGGATCATGCTGCAACATGCGTGCGAAGCCGTCGAGATCAAGCGGGAGGCCAAAAACAGGCTCGACCAAATCGCGATGGGACATCACACGCAAGACATAGAGAACGCGGGGGGCCTCGATAAGTTTCATCAACTCAGTGCGCACGCGTTCGCGCGAGAGACGCGCAAGACCATCACGTTCCTGATCAATGGCAGTGAGGGCGGCCTCGTCCGCGTCACCTTTTGCATAGCGCGCGGTGAAACGGAAAAAACGTAACGACCTTAGATAATCCTCACGAATGCGACGCACGGGATCACCGATGAAACGAACCCGCCGCGCGAGAAGATCATCTAATCCGTCGACCGGATCAGAAACGAAACCTGAAGCATCGGCGTAAAGCGCGTTGATGGTGAAATCACGCCGCTCGGCATCTTGGCGAAGGCTTTGACCAAAGCGTACCGTGGCATGGCGGCCATCGGTGAACATATCTTCGCGGAAGGTTGTCACTTCATAAGGTCGTTCATCGGCAATTACCGTGACAGTGCCATGATCAATGCCCGTCGGAATATAACGCATGCCCGCTGTTGTAACGCGATCAATCACTGCTTCGGGCGTCAGAGAGGTCGCAAGGTCAATGTCATCAATCGGCAAACCGAGCAGTGAATTACGGACTGCGCCTCCCACGATATAGGCTTGCTCATTATCGCGGGACAAAAGCGCAAGCAGGCGGTGCAGACCGAGATGCGATAACTTTCCAGTCATCGGGATACGCCGCTGCAGGCTCATTTGAATTGTCCCTCAATCAGCTGACCATTGTCCATATGAGCTGGTACATAAGCCTCATAATGCCGCTCGGCAAAAAAGCCCAGCATGACGAATGACAATGCAACGAGGACTAAACCGATTGCGGAAAGATAGGCCGCAGCCTGCGAAAATGCGGGACTGTCGAACCCAAAACGACGCGCCAAGGCAACCCAAAGCGCATAAACGCCGAAGGGCACGAGAAAGAGCAAGAGTGATTCAAGCGTCACGCGCATCATGGCGCATAGAGCCTTTCATAAAGCGATCGGATAATCCCCGCGGTCACACCCCAGATATAGCGTCCTTCATAGGGCATGGCAAAATAGCGCCTCTGCGCGCCGCGCCATTCGCGTTGATGGATCTCGTGGCGTGCAGGGTCCATCAAAAAACTGAGCGGCACTTCGAATGCGCTTTCCACTTCTCGTTTGTCGAGGGTCAAGGAAAATCCCGGTGTTACAATACCGATAAGCGGCATGATGCGATAACCCGTAGAGGAGAGATACGGATCAAGATAGCCCACGGGTTCAACAAAATGGCGGTGAAGTCCGATTTCTTCTTCTGCCTCGCGCAAGGCGGCAGCGGCAGCATCATCATCCGTCGCCTCAATCTTACCGCCCGGAAAGGCGATTTGTCCCGCGTGATCCTTTAATTGCGCTGAACGTTCAGTGAGGAGAATTGTTGCGCCGTCTTCATGCGCAACAATGGGCACGAGCACCGCAGCCGGACGATGCAAGCGTCCGTCGGCTGGCGCTAAATTTTCAGCAAGGCGATGATCACCAAGAGCCGGCATATGCGCGGGATCAAAAGCGTCAATGGGTGGCGCGCTCAACAAACGATCTTGGGCGTGAGAGCGAAACGCCTCGATTGAGATCGCGGGACTCTCTGTTTTTGACATGATCAAAGATCAGCGAGGCGATCAGCCTCGATCATCGGGAAAAAGCCGCCATCCGATGCGATGCCGAACATCAATTTGTTATCGATCATGCGCTCTTCGCCCAGCGCAACGAGATCATAGAACACAGGGCGTGATACTTTTGCCCATAAATCTCCGCGCACATGCACATAGGGCTTTAGTCCACCTTTGACGTCAGGCGCAAAGCGCAGGGGATGATCGGGGCCTGCTGTGACATGATCATCAACATTGGTGCGAAACTGTAAACGTTGCACGCCGTTTTTTTCCTGACGATCCATAGCAACCGCGATGAAAGGCGCGTCTTCGACAACAATCCCCACCATCTCAACCGGCGTAACAAGAACATAACGCTCGGGATCTTTGCGCAAAATTGTCGAGAATAGTTTGACGAGTGCGGGCCGGCCAATCGGCGTGCCGAGATAATGCCAACTGCCATCAGTGGCAATGCGCATATCGATCTCGCCACAATAGGCAGGATTCCACAAATGCACAGGCGGCAAGCCTTTGCTCGCGGCTTGTTTGGCCGTCGCCGTCAATGAGTCGAGCGTCGCGGGGCGCGGGGTCTCAGTCATGGATGTGATTATAGGCCATCATCGATGCGTTCGTCACGCAGGGAGAGCAACGCAAGCGATTATTGCGCTGGCTTAATCGAACAGGCTCGACACCGAAGTTTCGAGCGCGGTGCGGCCAATGGCTTCGCCAAGCAGCGCACCCACTGAAACCACGCGGATGTTCTGTGCCACTTTCACCGCTTCGGTTGGTTGGATCGAATCCGTAATCACAAGCTCTTTGAGCTTTGATGAAGCAATACGCGCAACTGCACCACCCGAGAGCACGCCATGCGTGATATAGGCGTAGACATCTTTCGCGCCCTTGGCGAGCAGCGCTTCGGCAGCATTGCAGAGTGTACCGCCTGAATCGACGATATCGTCGACGAGAATGCAGGTTCGGCCGGCAACATCGCCGATGATGTTCATGACTTCCGATTCCCCTGCACGTTCGCGGCGTTTGTCGACGATGGCAAGCGGTGCATCGATGCGTTTGGCAAGGGCGCGTGCACGCACCACGCCACCGACATCGGGGGAAACCACCATCACATTGGAAGTATCCATATGTTCTTTGATATCACGCGCCATCAAAGGCGCAGCAAATAGATTATCTGTTGGGATATCGAAGAAGCCTTGAATCTGTCCGGCATGAAGATCAACCGTCAACACGCGATCAACGCCTGACTCGGTGATAAGATTGGCGACAAGCTTAGCCGAGATCGGTGTGCGGCCTGACGCGCGGCGATCTTGTCGTGAATAGCCGAAATAGGGAATGACAGCGGTGATGCGTTTGGCGGATGAACGACGCAACGCATCCGAGATGATCAGCAATTCCATCAAATGGTCATTGGTCGGAAACGACGTCGCCTGGATGATGAACACATCCTGCCCGCGCACATTTTCCTGGATCTCGACGAAGATTTCCATATCCGCAAAGCGGCGTACTTGGGCTTTCGCGAGCGGTACGGAGAGATAGGCCCCGATGGCTTCCGCCAGTCCCCGGTTTGAATTGCCCGCCACAAGTTTGACGTCTGCCTTCATCGGACTGGTCCCTTTACCTGATCAACACTACGCTGCCTGATCTTCTTTTTGGATCCGGACGGTGCGCGGCCCGAGGGGCTCATAGCAGTCTGGCGGCTGAGGCCGCAACACGGGACAGCCCTCAAACCACATCAAACTTTCGGCGTTTACACGCTTTTCATGCTCAGCGCTGGAAAAGGCTGAGATCGGCTCCATTGAGAACTTCCGCGCCCTTTTCGCCTACCAGATAGGTGCGGCCAAGGCACATGGCGGTCTCGGTCTCCGAATCCATCAGGATCATATGGGCGAACATCACCATGCCGGGCACAATCGGCCAATCATTGTTTTCATAAAACATCGGCCAATCCATCCAGCTTGGCGTGAATTTGGCGCCCAGCGAATAGCCGCAGGCGTTCAGCCGGTGGGAGGAGAGGCCGTGCTCGTCGAGCACGCGCGTATGCGCGGCAAAGACATCGCCCGCCGTCGCGCCCGGCCTCAGCGCGGCCTCGCAGGCAAGAAGCGCTTCTTTCGCGGCTTGATGATATTTGAGATGCAATGGTCTTGGCGTGCCAACCGCAACCGTGCGCATTAGCGCCGCATGGTAATGCCGATAGACGCCTGCGAATTCGAGTGTGATCTGATCATGGGTATCGAGTTTGCGGCGTCCGGATTTGTAGCGGCATAAGAGCGCGTCACGGCCCGAGCCGATGATGAATTCATTGCCCGGATAATCGCCACCATTTTTGAAAACCGCATTATGTTGCGCGGCGAGAATATCGCCTTCATCCGCACCGGCGCGAATGGCTTCGATCCCCGCGCGATCCGCGAGATCGGATAGGCGCGCAGCTTCGCGCACATAGGAAATTTCCGCTTCCGATTTCACTGCGCGCAAACGCGTAACGATATCGGAGGCGTCAATCAGAGTTGCCTGGCCTTCAAATGCGGCTTCGAGTTTCTTGCCGTTTGAATGAACGAGACCATAGCTTTCATATTCGACGCCGATGCGCTTGCCTGCGCCGCCAAGGTCCTTCACCAGTGCCAAAAGATCGCGCGACGGATTGGCATCGCGCCCGTCTTTCCAGATGCGGATATCGGTGAGGTTCGAGGTGTGTTGCGCTTGGCGCAAATCGGCCGAGCGCGTCAGCAGTGCCATGCGCCCGTCAGCGGCGAGATAGAGCGCTTGAAAAAAGCAAAAGCCGAACGTGTCATAGCCGGTGAGCCAATACATGCTCTCTTGCTGGAAGAGCAGCATACCATCCAGATTCTGCTCTTCCATGACATCGAGCAGGCGATGGCGGCGGCGGAAATACTCATATTCGTCGAAGTGAAGCGCCATGGTTCCGGCTCCCTTTAGTCTAACGCACCCTGTCACATGTGACAGGTACAGGATGCGCGCCAATCCGTCACCATAAGATAGAGCCTGCAATAGGCGTTTGTCAGAGGACGATGGGGAGAAGAGGTGCCATGATTCATAATCAGATACGGATTGGCCTCTTGGCCGCGTGCTTGATTGCGCTACCTTTGGGCGCTTGTGTGAATCGTAGCGTCAATGATGTGGCTTTGGGAGATGCGGGACAAGCCTTTAAAGTGAAGTTCGGAACGGTTTTGGCCGTCAAGCAAGTCAATATTCGTTCCGATCCCAGTATCGGAACGAGTGGAGGCCTTCTTCTTGGCGGCGCGGCTGGCGCGGGTTATGGGCGCTCGGAAACTGCGGCGCTTGAAGGCGCGATTGCCGGTGCTCTCGCCGGTGCGGTGGCGCAGCAAATCTATGAAACAGGCAATGGCTATGAATACACGATTGCCTTCAC
>CAWUMH010000083.1:0-6873 GCA_963923565.1 uncultured Alphaproteobacteria bacterium | reverse complement strand
CCATAAACAATGCGGCCACCCTTTGGCGCGTCCGGTTTGGCATAGGGCAGGTGTTCGAAATTGGATGGTAGTGCGGGTTGGCCATGCATCGCCAAACCATATTGAGGCGCGGCCGAAGCATTCGATACAGCACCCAAAAGGCCCGTAATCAGATAAGCGACGCACAACCTCATGGGCAATGACCTTTCAACACAAATTACGCTCCTTAATCTCTCGCAAAATGCGTCGATTCGAGCCAGTCCGAGGAAAAAAGCCATTTTTCCATGGCATCAAGGGAACGTTGCTTGTATGAGCAGGCGCAGTGCAGGCTCACGCTTGTGAGTCTCCCCCTCGGGAAGGGCGTATTCGTCCCCTTTTCCTAAACCGGAACCTAAGTCATGATGAGTTCAACTCGAAATTCGGTATTTGCGGCACTCACTTTGGTAGCTTTGGTGCTAGGCGTCGCGCCTGATGCCTTTGCCCAGAGCCAGCCCAAAAAGCCTCAAGCCGCGCAACCGGCGCAACCGGCCCAGCCCGCCCAACCGGTACAAGCTGCACCCCAAGGTCCGGCCGTGGTGCAGGTGCAACCTGAGCCGACGCAAGCGGATTGGATCAAGATTTGCGGCGAGGATCAGGCAGCAAAAAAGAAGGTTTGCTACACGACGCGAGATTTCGTTTCCGATCAAAATCAACCGGTTCTCGCCGTCGCTGTTTATGATGTGCAAGGCGAGCCGCAAAAGACGGTTCGTTTCCTTTTGCCGCTAGGCTTCATGTTGGCGCCGGGTGTGCGGTTCAATGTGGATCAGGGCCAGTCACAACCGGGGAAATATGCGATTTGCTTTCCGAATGGATGTTTCGCAGAAGTGCCGGTTAAGGATGACGTGATCGCCGCCTTCAAAAAAGGTCAGGCGCTTATGGTGAGTGTTCAAAATCAATTCGGTCGCGAGGTGGTCTTCCAGGTTCCGCTTTTGACATTCGGCAAAGTTTTTGATGGCCCGCCTATTGATCCAGCGGTCCTCGCAGCAGAACAGAAAAAGATGCAAGACGAAATGCAACGTCAGGCTGAAGAGATGCGCAAGAAAATGGGTCAGCAAGCGCCCTCACAGGGCCAACAGCAACAGGCTCCCGCTCAGGGTCAGCAGCAGGCACCGGCACAATAATCTGGCGCGTCATGCGTTTATATTAAAATCAAAAGCGCGCAATCAGTTCAGGTTGCGCGCTTTTGCTTTATAGCGACCGTCATCACCGACATCGAATACGTCGCGAATTTGCGGATGGCGAATGGGTTCGCGTGAATTATCGGGCAACAGATTTTGCTCCGAGACATAAGCAATATATTCCGTCTCCGCATTTTCAGCGAAGAGATGATAGAAGGGCTGATCGCGCGAGGGCCGAATTTCCTCGGGAATAGAATTGTACCATTCTTCGGTATTGGAAAATGACGGATCGACGTCGAAAATCACCCCCCGAAAAGGGTAGATCCGATGTTTGACCACTTCGCCGATGGCATATTTTGCCTTGCGCTTTTCCATAGTGATTGGATACGCCTGCCGCCCTAAAAGTGTCAATCGGGACAAATTTTCGCATTTTCGCCGGTCTGGCATGCAGGCCGCCCGGTTGACCGTGGTCGGCACTTTGTGACATGTCGCGGTCCGCCTTGGCCTCTTGAACCCGGACCTTCGCCTTGCATCAGGTTCTGTCCCTTGCTTTGCCTTTTTTTGGATTGATCCTTTTGGGATTTCTCTGCGGGAAAAAGCTCCGCTATCCGGAGGCGGGCCTTCAATGGATGAATTTTTTTATCGTTTATGTCGCTTTGCCGGGGTTATTTTTCAAACTCATATCGGCCGCACCTTTCGAGCAACTTTCAAATTGGCCCTTTGTAATTGCGACGACAGCCACAACGGCCCTGATGTTCGCCCTCTCTTTTCTTGTCGGTATGTTCTCAACAGGTGGCAATATTCGCGCTTCAGCAGTGCAAGCCGTTGCCGGGGCCTATGCTAATATTGGTTATATGGGGCCAGGGTTAACGATTGCGGCACTCGGGCCCCATGCTGTCGTTCCCACCGCGCTTATCTTTGTGTTCGATAATGCGTTGCATTTTTCGGCCGTGCCGATGTTAATGGCTCTGGGTTCAGGGCAATCTCCAAAATGGAGCGAGACGGCGCTTTTTGTGATCAAGCGTGTTGTTACACATCCTTTTAATATCGCTTCAGCCGCGGCAGTTTTTGCAGCCGGTATTGGTTTCGAGCCACCACAGGTGGTTGATACGATGCTCACGTTCTTAAAGAATGCGGCCGCGCCATGCGCACTCTTTGCAATGGGTGTTACGGTTGCATTGAGGCCCTTCGATGGCGTGCCGAAAGAGATGCCGTTTCTTCTTTTTATCAAATTGCTTCTCCATCCACTTGCAGCATGGATCATTGTTTCGTCAGTCGGCGATTTTGATCGGGAATGGATTTTGACGGCTGTTCTTATGGCGTCATTGCCGCCGGCGCTGAATGTTTTCGTCATCGCCAATCAATATAAGGTTTATGTGGAACGGGCATCCGGCGCCATCCTCGTCGGCACGGCGCTCTCGGTTTTTACCGTAACTGGTCTACTTTATCTGATTAGTGAAAATATTATGCCCGCACAATTCCCGTGGGGTTGGCACTAATTTTTACCGCTAAAAACCTGCGCCTCGTCGCATGACGAATTGGCGTAGGGGTTTTAATGACGCAATCGCCATAAGACCAGCACCGCGCGCAAAATCAATCGGCATATAATCGGCAAGTAATGAACGGTTTAAGAGATCAACCGCCATTGTGCGTGTTTTAACATCACGGCGTCGATCGCTATCAAAGCGCTCAAGCGCATTAAGATCAGTACCTTTGTCGATTGCCTTCATCAACGAGTCGATATCGCGCAAACCGAGGTTCAGTCCCTGCGCGCCAATCGGCGGAAACACATGTGCGGCTTCCCCGATCACGGCAATTTTTTCCTTTGCGTAGTGATCGGTTGATAGACCTGACATCGGTACCGTTCCGATTTTCGTTTCAAGTGTCATTTTTCCCAATAGAGAGTGGGCTTGTTTTTCAACCGCGCGGGCGAAGTCTCCATGGGAACGCTTGGATAATCGTTCTGCCTCTTTCGGAGCCATCATCCACACAAGACTAGAGCGTTTGCCTTTGAGTGGTACGAGTGTGAAAGGTCCTGAACGTGTATGAAATTCAGTTGACCGATCGTCGTGATCGCGTTCATGCGAAAAAATCGCGGTAAGAGCCGTCTGTGGGTAGTGCCAGTCTTTCGATTGGATACCGGCAAACTCACGCACTTTCGAGTTTCGTCCGTCGGCTCCGATCAGCATGCCGCACTCAATAGTTACTCCGGAAGCAAGTTCTGCTTCGATAACGTCATTACTCCGGCGCTTGAATCCGGTAACTGCTTCAGACCATTGCTTTAAATTGGTTTGGCTTTTCGAGACACGCGCAAGTTGCGCCACGAGATCTGTTAACTCGATGTTTTGGCCGAACGCATCAAGCCCGAGTTCGGATGCACGAAAAGTAACGGGCGGCGCGCGGAAGAGACTGCCCGTGTCATCGATGATCCGCATCTCAATAAGAGGCGCCGACACATCTCGTGCATTGCCCCATAGACCGAGGGTTTCAAGGAGCTTTACGCCACTGTCGAGAATAGCAACCGTACGGCCGTCGCGCTCTGGAATTGCTTCGGGGCCGGCAAGGCCGACGGTAAGACCTTTCTGCGCGAGAGCGCAGGCTGCCACCATCCCGACGGGACCAGTACCAACAACAAGGCAATCAACGCTCTCGGACATAATTTCTATTCCTGAATGGGGCTAATCTTCGAGGGTAATAGCGTCTCAAACACTGCCAAGCCAAGAATCAGTTTACAAGATTTCCGCGCCCATGCGACTGTCGGGCGAAAACATTTTATTCCTTGCGTCGCGCTATCTGCGACACAAATGGAGACTATACTGATGGTTGAGGCTGGCTCGGGATCGTCTGACGAATTGTCGCACCCTAAGGGTAAGGCTGCCCATCGCTATCGCGCTTTTGCCGTTCATGTTTTTACGGCATCGGGCGCGACAATTGCATTTCTCGCTCTCACAGCCGCCATCGAACAGAAGATGGGCTTGGCGTTTGCGTGGCTGGGTTTAGCACTTTTGGTTGATGGCATTGATGGCACATTTGCCCGCGCTTGGGCCGTTCAAAAATATGCGCCGCAACTCTCGGGCGATGTTCTTGATCTTGTGGTAGATTATGTCACTTATGTTTTTGTGCCTGCCGTTATTCTATTGATGAGCGGCCTTTACCCGCATTGGCTCCTGGCGCTTCAAGGTGCGATCATCGTCTTGTCAGCTGCGTTATACTTCGCATCGAATACGATGAAGACCGATGATTACTGGT
Organism: uncultured Alphaproteobacteria bacterium; assembly: GCA_963923565.1. GTDB lineage: Bacteria > Pseudomonadota > Alphaproteobacteria > Rhizobiales > Beijerinckiaceae > CAIUPE01. The sequence goes on along the minus strand of CAWUMH010000083.1, from coordinate 2,488 downwards.
TCCGGGGCTTCCCGGCTGTTTGGAACCTCGTTGTGTTCCACATCCTTGTGTTTCAGCCGCCCGCAATTGTGACCACGATCGGCGTAATATTGCTCGCTTTAGCGCAAGCTTCGAATTTTACATTTGTTCATCCGGTACGCGTCAAAATGCTTCGCCCTCTCACACTCGCGCTGTTGGGCGTCTGGGTGGTTGTTGCATTGCTTGCTTTGTATGAAGACATGAAAGTTGATATTATTTCTCAATGGATATTGGGAATAATCGCTGTTTATTTTCTGGCGCTTGGTCTTTTACGTCGCGAAAACGCGTAAGCTCGTAAAGTTAAACCTCAATCCGCGCGCCATGGTCTAGAACGCCATAGCGCTGCAACGAAGCTGTTACTTGTCCGTTGGCGTTTTTGAATATGACTTCAGTACCGCCCTTGTGGAATCGATCAATCATCGCCTTTAGCGAATGCGCGCCCGACAAATCAAGAAAGGGAATTGCGCGGCAATCGAGAATGAAACGTTTCGGATGCTCCCCGATATGATCAAGCACTTCGGAAATCTCTGAAGCAACGCCAAAGAAGAGTGGTCCCTCCATACGATAGGTCATCGTATGAGGGTCGATAACTTTATCATTTTCTTCTTCAGCTTCTTCAACACGCGCGGTTTGAGCAACGCGATGCATAAAGATGAAAGCCGATAACACGACACCAACGGCAATTCCTTCTGTAAGATCCCGAAAGATTGTCAGTAGAAAAGTTGCAAGAAGGATAAGGGCGTCAGGCCATGAGCGCTTAAGTATGGAAATGAATTCATCGCGTTCGGCCATATTCCATGAAACAATAGCGAGGATAGCGCCCAATGAGGCTAGGGGGATATAAGATGCAAGCGGCGCGGCGAAGAGAATAAGCAGCAATAGCACGAGCGAATGGATCATGCCCGCCACGGGACTCGTTCCGCCCGCACGCACATTTGTAGCGGTTCTTGCGATGGTGCCCGTCGCACAGATTCCGCCAAACAAAGCCGTTCCTAAATTGGCAACGCCTTGCGCGATCAGTTCCATATTTGAACGATGCCGACGACCCGTCATACCATCAGCAACAACGGCAGAGAGAAGCGATTCAATTGCGCCGAGAAAGGCAATGGTTACCGCGTCTGGAACAAGGGACACCAAACGATCCATCGAAATCGTCGGAAGGTTTGGCATGGGCAGCGTATTCGGTATGCCGCCGAAGCGTGTGCCAATCGTTTCAACACTCAATCCAAAAGGTGCAATGATAAAAGTGAGAAGTGAGGCCAATCCAATTGCGATTAAGAAGCCAGGCCAATGCGGCTTCGTTTTTCGCAACACCAGAATAACTGCCATAGAGAACAGGCTCACGAGAATGGCTGCTGGAGATATTGTCCCAAACGCATGACCGATTGCATTCAGTTTCGGGATCAAGGCAGCCGGCTCGCGGCCTGCGAGAGTCAAACCAAAAAGATCGACGATCTGGCTTGAAAAAATGATTGTCGCGATACCGGCGGTAAATCCGACAAGGACGGGATGCGGGATATAGCGGATGTAAGAGCCCAAGCGCAGAGCTCCGAAGGCGATCATTGCAAGCCCCGCCATGATCGTTGCGATCAAGAGCCCGTCAAAGCCTTGGCGTTCGATGATCGAGGCAACAACGACAATGAATGCGCCCGCAGGTCCACCGATTTGAAAGCGGCTTCCACCCAACAGCGAAATCAAAAACCCCCCGATGATTGCAGTAATTAGACCTCGATCGGGAGAGGCGCCCGACGCTTTGGCAATCGCCATGGAGAGGGGAATAGCCACCATCGCAACCGTGAGGCCGGATACCGCGTCACGTTTGAGGCGATCAAGCGAGTAACCTTCGCGAAAGACGCTGAGCGTTTTGGGGACGAGACTGTCGGTGGAACGGACAGGCGCAGACATTGGACCATTCTCTCCCGATTGCTATTCTACAAAAATCAATCGTGGAAAGGCAGTGTCGCTTGAAGCGGCCTGAAACACAACTAAGATTAAAGCATAGTTGTTGGACAACAGAGGAGCCGATGCTCATGACCAAAGCCATTCGTATCCATGCGCAAGGCGGACCCGAAGTGATGTCCTATGAGGATGTCGTGCTTCCACCTCCCGGACCCGGGGAAGTGCGTGTCCGGCACCATGCCATCGGTGTGAATTATCTCGATGTTTATTATCGCAAAGGTCTCTATCCGGCGCCGTCACTCCCGTTCACGCCCGGCAACGAAGGAGCAGGGCAGGTCGTGGCATTGGGCGAGGGCGTTCGCGGCCTCAAGAAAGGTGACCGCGTGGCCTATGTCTCAACGCTTGGGTCCTACGCTGAAGAGCGCAATGTTCCGGCCTCAGCACTTGTTCCGATCCCCGAGGGCATATCTTACGCAACGGCTGCCGCCATGATGCTGAAAGGATTGACCGCGCATTATCTCTTGCGGCGCACTTATCGTGTGAAGCCCGGTGATATCATTTTGAACCACGC
>CAWUMH010000082.1:0-6874 GCA_963923565.1 uncultured Alphaproteobacteria bacterium | reverse complement strand
CGCTATGGTGATCGTCGCTGGGCCATGTGGCAATATACAGATCAAGGCCGCGTGCCGGGGATTAAAGGCAATGTTGATCGCAATGTGTTTGCCGGCGATGAAACTGCCTGGCGTCAATTCGCAGGCCCCGCTTTCGTGCCGCACGCACCGGCGTCCAATGCCGTGGCGATGAATGAAGTTAAGTAGTTCAAGTTGAACTGATAACAAAAAAGCGGGGCCGAAGCCCCGCTTTTCTGTTTTTTCGTATCGCGTAGAATGAATTAACGCAGAAGCTGGAGGATCGATTGATCCGACTGCTTCGTGTTCGCCATGATAGTCTGGGCGAAGCTCTGCTGCACCTGCAACGCTGCCGTTTGCGCGGCGACCTGAGTCATGTCGGCAGCGGTCAAAGAGTTGGCCGCGTCGTCAAGCAAGCTCACGATACTCTTGTTAAAATCAACACGGTTTTGCGTTGTGGCCTGGAACTGCGAAATCTGCGAGTCACCAAGATTCAAGGTTCCGAGTGCGTTAGTGAGTTTGTTGATCGCCGCGTTCAGACCGACGGTCGAATTGCCCTGAGCATCCAATGCTGCATCTTCATTGGTTGCAAAGTTGGTTCCAAGGTCGGGAGAGTTACCATTTGCTGCGTTGACCAAGCCGAGGCTTGCGGCTGTGAATGTCAGGGAATTGTTCGCCGCATCCTGAATCTGGAAGTTTGTGCTCGTATTTTTTTCGTCAAAGGTTACTTTTAACGAATCACCGTTTAACAAATTGGTACCTGAAACCGAAGCGTTTCTGAGATATTGCCCTATCTGATCAATCGCCAGTTTGTAGCTTTTCGCAGCAGCCGCTCGACGGGCATCCGCCGCTTGGCCGTTTGTTCCAGCTGTCACCGTGTGATCAGTCGCAGCGATCGAGTAAGACTGATAGCCATTTACAATGTTGATTGGGGAAGTCCTGTCCTCAGTATAATTTGTAGTTGGATTTGCGACATTTGCACGTTGAGCTAGGAAAATTGGATTACTACCGGCATTCTGCGACATGGCCGTACCTGCGACTTGAGCAATGTTAATCGTGCCGGTCGCATTGGCAATGATTGTAGTATTATTGAGGTTGGTACCTGTCGCTGTAGGTGTGGAATCCGTACCACCCATGGCACCACGAACGGCAGCGAGGAATTGACCAATTGTGCGCACATAGCTTGCATTTGCCAGCGAGCTGCCATCACCAGTGCCCTGTTGTGGGTCGGTTGCTTCAGCTCCGGAGATTCTTATGAACTTATTATTGATTGAGAAAACCTGTCCTTGGAGTAGGCTTTGTCCATTTACACGGATTGTTGCGTTGGTAACGCCAGTGGGATTAATGAGTGCAGTAGCTGTAGTAATTGCATTGTTTTGTAGCGTTCCGTTATTATCAGCATATTGTAGTAGCATTTTGATTTGGGTATTGCTTGTAGACTTGCCGACTTCGAATGAGTCACCTACGTTTGTCGCAGCGACAAAACTTTGTGTCTGCGAAGCAGATTTCAATGTATCGAGCGCGTCCGTAATGGTTTTACGGATCGAAGAAAGACCCGTTTGCGCCGCTTTGATAGTCTGCATGTTGCTGATGAGCGTGTCATTGACGTTTGACAAACGGCTCGAACGGTCAGAGTAGTTTTTTGCTGCGAGATAGGCACCAAGACCATCCGCAGCACTATTGATCTTTTTACCCGAGAGCGCTTGCGCTTGAAGATCTTGAAGCTGGGAGTTGATGCCGATCAAGGCATTCATACCTGCGGCCATTCCAATAGACATAGACATTTTCGTTCATCCTTCTGATGAGAAATCCGTTCAGCGTGATTGCTCAAACGGAACGTCGCCTTCTGGGACGCGGTCGATAGGATGAAGAGGCGAGGCTGGGCTCGATATAGCGCCGGAAAATCACGTGGAAATGTGGTTAATTTTAACCCATTTTTGAATTACAGGTTGAAGTTAAGTTCAATGCAACCTGAATATAACTTATTGAAAATTTTAATTACTTCACGTTACACGCATCAAGAGCGTTAACAAATCGTTAATTGCGTTTTAGTTTTTAGACGTTTTTTTCTGTCCGTGGCGTCGATAGGGGTGGTTGCGCGGTACTTGACCCACTCAATGAGTCATTCTGCCGCGCATAGGCACGTAAGCGTAACAATGCCTCTTCAGGGCTTTGGCTGAGTGTTTGTCCGCTATGTTCGTCGATGACACGAAACACCACCGATCCCGTTTCCCAATCTACTGTCGTACGTCTCACAGTGGCATTGGGGGAGGGTTTAGACTCTGCCGATGAGGAGGGCTTCGAAGAGGGGACGTCTTTATCGTCCCCTTTTGCCTGTGTTTCGGTTTTCGTATTCTGAATGCGCGGTACGCCGGTTTCGGTGTCCGCGACAGGTACCCTATTTAGGGATGAAAGAATCGCGGTGGAGGTCATGGGTTTATATCCTCAAGATCAAGCCCTTCTCTTCAAGAGAAAGACCTAGGGATCTTTTACCTACACCTGAGACTCCCAAAAAATCGTATGAAACATTGCTCAAGTGTTTCTAAAATTTTATTTGGGTTTTTTGCTTAACTCTTGCGCGAGATTATCAGCGGTTCAACGCGCGAGCGCATTCCCAAACCCGGCTTTTTTCCGGAGCTGTTATACACATCGAGCGTGCGGGGTGCTTCAACATCATCGGCAAGGCCACGGATGAGATGTTCGGACGCTTTGCTCAAAGTCTGCAACACTTTGAGATTGGCATCGAGCGCGGCTTCAAAGCGCGCCTGCTTTGCTTTCAAGCGGTCGAGCCCTTCGGGCTTGAACCTTTTGAGTGCTACCGCATTGTTTTTAAGATTCAATACATCGCGATGATAGGTTTCAGTGAGCTGGCTTTTTTTTTCATAGAGAGAAAATGCATCTCGCAACCGCGCTTCAGCAAGACGGTCGGTTTCTTCGCGGATGAGGGTTTCAACGGCATCAAGACGCTCTTCAACGAGTTTGCAGAGCGCTTCGGCCTCGCTCTCTGAATTGATTGCAGGCCGCGTGAGCGGAACGGAGTTTTTAGTCGGCTGTGTCATTATGTGTGTTTCCGGAAGCTTGAAGGGCTATGAGTTCGGCATGAACGCTACGGGCGATGCCGACGCCACCGGAACGGGATACGCTTTTGGCCAATTCATCTGTGAGCAGCGCGCGCCAGGCATCACCGCCTGCGCCTTGTCCACCCAACGGGCCATCACCATCGAGCAACGATGTCATTTGCCCGAACATTGACGCGAGAAATGTCGTTTCAAAGTCTTCCGCAAGGGATGCGAGTTTGGAATTTGATTTTTGTATATCTGTTTGAAGCGGTGCTGAGCCGAGAAGCGAGATCGTCATCACATCACCTCGATTTCAGCTTGCAACGCACCCGCTGCTTTGATCGCCTGAAGGATCGAAATGATATCGCGCGGCCCTATACCAAGCGCATTCAAACCATCGACTAATTCTTTGAGTGTTACGCTATCCTTGAGCACTGCGAGTTTATTGTTCTGCCCTTGATCAACTTGAATGGTCGTGCGCGGCACAACAACCGTCTGCGCTTGATCACCCGTAAACGGTCCCGGTTGGCTCACCAGCGGTTGTTCAGTGATAGATATGGTGAGATTGCCCTGTGCAATGGCCACAGTTGATACACGCACATCTTTGCCCATCACAATCACGCCCGTGCGCTCATCAATGACAACCCGCGCAACTTGATCGGGATCAACACGCAATTGTTCGATCTCGGTGAGCAATTGCACCATATTGCCTTTGAAGTTCTTCGGAATAGAGAGATTCACCGTTGAGGGATCGGTCGGTTCGGCTGCGGGCGCGGCCATAAATTCATTGATGGCCAAGGCAATACGTCGACCCGTTGTCAGATCGGGATTGCGCAATGCAAGCCTGACCACACGCGTATCTTTGAACTGATAATCGATTTCTTGCTCGATCAGCGCGCCATTCGAAATGCGTCCGACTGTCGGCACGCCGCGCGTCAGCGTGGCTGCGGCACCTTCGGCTTGAAATCCGGCAATGGCGACTGAGCCTTGCGCCACGGCATAGATTTCACCCGTGGCGCCCATCAGAGGCGTGACGAGTAATGTACCACCTTGAAGACTCTTGGCGTCTCCCAGTGCCGATACAGTCACATCAATGCGTGAGCCTTTGCGTCCGAATGCCGGAAGATCAGCGGTCACCATCACGGCTGCGACATTCGCTGTGCGCAAATTCGCACCGCGAGTGTTGACGCCGAGGCGTTCAAGCATCGCGGTTAGGCTTTGTTTGGTAAAAGGCGCGTTGTTGAGCGTATCGCCGCTACCGTTCAAACCGACAACAAGGCCGTAACCGACAAGTTGGTTTTGTCTCACCCCTTCAACGGAAGCGAGATCTTTGATGCGCGATGTTTCCGCGCGAAGCGGATTGAAAGAGATCATTCCGATCATGCAGGCGAGGGTCAACGTTTTTAAAATCGTCATCCGCACGGGTGTCTCTCCAGTGCCTTGAGAGGCTTAAACTTGTCCACCTCTGCTAAAGCGAAGCGCATGCCATCAGAGAAGCCATCACAAACCGTTGAAATGACGCATCAAATTTTATTGATCAGCGGGATGCTCTTTTTCAGAGGGCAAGTTTTTCAATTCAATCGGGTAGGTTTTGCCGTGTGATTAAGAATTATTTAACCTTGTTTTTCGAGAGTGTTTCTTAGATTTTTCATGGAGCGCGGGTTATGCGGATCACGACCCCATCGGGAACGACGGTGACATCCGGAACCACGCGGTCGGCTCCCGCGGGCGGCTCCGCCCGATTCGAGATTGGCGGCGAAGCATCCGCAGCAAATGCCCCCAATAAGACGATTGCGACAATCGGTCTCAGTGCAGTTTTAACCCTTCAAGATGAGCGCGAAACGCCCTCTGAGCGCCGTCGTCGGCAGCTTCGGCGCGGCGTTGGCATTCTTGATGCGCTCGAGGCGTTGAAGCGCGACATGGTGCTCGGGAGGCTCCGGGAGACGAGTTTTTTGCAGCTGTCGGGAGCTCTTTCGATGGTGTCTCCCCATGATCTTGATACAGAGGCCAGCCAGATATTGCGTGCCATTGATGTGCGCGCCGCGGTCGAGCTCGCTAAAGCGGGCCGGTGAACTGTTCACAGCCTGTTCGATGATTCTCGTAGCGCTGTCGCAATTTTTTAGCTAACAGACACGCCACAAACGGGTTCGCATCACCAGTCCGGGTGATTTAGCTCGGAAAGGGTGGATGGGATGCCAAAGCGGCAGGGTAAAAGAATGGCTACCGCAGTCACGCTCGACCACGACTATCGGCCGTCCGAGGACGAGCCGTTCATGAATGAAAGACAGCGCCAATATTTCCGCAAAAAACTATTGGCCTGGAAAGACGACATCTTGCGCGAGGCGCGCGAGACCATCGCCAATCTTCAAAATGACAGCGAGAACCATCCCGACATCGCAGATCGCGCGTCTTCGGAAACCGATCGTTCGATTGAATTGCGCTCGCGTGATCGCCAGCGCAAATTGATTGCCAAGATCGATGCCGCCCTCGCGCGGCTTGATGATGGCACTTATGGTTATTGCGAGGAGACCGGCGAGCCGATTTCGATCAAGCGTCTTGATGCCCGTCCTATCGCAACGCTTTCAATCGAAGCGCAAGAGCGTCACGAGCGTAACGAGCGCGTTCATCGCGACGATTGAGCGCGTTCACGCTTTTGATCTGGTAAGCAATAATTTCTTACTCGGACAAATGTCCCGCGCGTTCGCGCTTTGTCGCGACATAACGCAGATTTGACGGGTTCTCACGTCCGAAGAGACGGCGATGTCCTACGACATCAATGCCCGCACGTTTCATCGCATCAATCTTGTCGGGATTATTTGTGATCAGCGTGATTGTGTTCACGCCCAATGCCTCAAGCATGGCCGCTGCAAAATCGAAATGGCGTTGATCCATGCCCAGCCCTAATTCGGCATCGGCATCGTAAGTATCCAAGCCCTCATCTTGCAGTTTGTAAGCGCGGATTTTGTTGGCCAATCCTGCGCCGCGTCCTTCTTGATCGAGATAGAGAAGATAGCCGCCGCCTTGCGCCGCCATCATGCGCACGGCTTCTCGCAATTGATCGCCGCAATCACATTTGAGGCTGCCAAAGAGATCGCCAGTGAGACATGCGGAATGAAGCCGCACGAGCACAGGCGTGTTGGCATCAGGTGTGCCGACCTTAACGGCCACTTGATCGCGCAAGCCTTCACCGCCACGAAACACGATGAATTCGCTTTGCTCTGCGCCTTCAAGCGGAACGGGCGCGCGCGAGACGAGAGTGAGTTTTGTTGCAGCCTGTTTGCGATACTGTTCAATCGCTTCAGCCCGCACTGATAAAATCGATTCACCGGCAAGCCGTTCGCTTGTGAGTGGAATAACAATTAAGGCCGGCAACAGGAGGGCAAGACCTGCGAGATCAAGTCCCGCGCGGTCAATGATTGTGGTGGCGCCGACCGGCGCGTCGATGCGCGCATCGGGCTTTGTTGAGAGAGCAAGAATGCGTTCAGCATCGAGCCGCGGCAGAGCCAAGGCACCCGCACTTTCGCGTTGAACTCCGAGTCGGGCGAGCCGCTTTTCAGTCAAAACAAGATGAGCCTTGCCTTCGGCCAGCGCCGAGAGCGCGGTGAGCATGCGGAGATCTGCACTATCAGCCGAAGCGATCAGGCCCGACCGGTCGCCATCAATCAGGAGAACGGGACGACCCGCACGCAATTCTGCAATCGCGCGCTCGACAGAAAGCCGGTCAAAATTCTCGATCAAACGGGGCGGGCGCGGGCTTGGCATAAGGATTTGAAGGTTTCTGCTCAGAATTTGTCGAAATGGGGAAGGGAAGGGTCCCT
>CAWUMH010000081.1:0-6884 GCA_963923565.1 uncultured Alphaproteobacteria bacterium | reverse complement strand
TGTTTCCAGGCGAACGGGAACCCGATTATCGCGATTTTCTTTATTATGCGTTCGTAATTGCGTGCGCAGCACAAACAGCAGATGTCTCGACACTATCCCCCGCGATGCGGCGCGTCACGCTCGTTCATTGCGTGACGGCTTTCGCCTTCAACTCAGCCATCTTGGCGTTGATGATCAATATCACCGCCGGATTGATGGGCTAAAGCATTTTGCGGTGAAGTGGATACCGGTTCATCGAAACAAAATGCTTCTAGATATATAATTTCTCACATCGTTGCGCCGATGGTCCAAGGCACGAATTCGGCATCGCCATAACCAAGCTCTTCCGACTTCGAACGTGTACCGGAAGCAACTTCCAACACTTTGGCAAAAATCTCTTTGCCCTTATCTTCAATCGACACACCATCAAGAATATCACCGCAATTGATATCCATATCATCAGTCATCTTGCGATAGATTTCACTGTTGGTGGCGAGCTTGATTGAAGGTGTGGGTTTGCAGCCATAGGCTGATCCACGACCTGTCGTGAAGCACAAGATGTTCGCGCCACCCGCAACTTGGCCCGTTGCCGAAACCGGGTCATAGCCGGGCGTATCCATGAACACGAAGCCTTTGGTATCAACCTTTTCGGCATATTCATAAACACCGGTCATGGTTGTCGTGCCGCCCTTCGCTGCCGCACCCAATGACTTTTCAAGAATGGTCGTCAACCCGCCAAGCTTGTTACCGGGTGAGGGATTATTATTCATCTCCATCTTGTTGCGCGATGTATAATCTTCCCACCATTTGATGCGCTCAACGAGCTTCTCGCCCACCGCGCGATTGGATGCACGTCGTGTGAGCAAATGTTCTGCGCCATAAATTTCCGGTGTCTCTGAAAGAATTGCCGTGCCACCGTGACGCACGAGTTCATCAACCGCTGCACCGAGTGCGGGGTTTGCGGTGATTCCTGAATAACCATCCGATCCGCCGCATTGCAGCGCGAGCATCAATTCGGAAGCAGGAACCGTTTCGCGCCGCGCTTTGTTGGCAATCGGCAACATGGTTTTTACCGCGTCAACACCGGCCGCAACAGTTTTCTTCGTACCGCCCGTTTCCTGAATCGTCATCGTGCGGAACGTGTCGCTTTCAACAATGTTGTAGGCTTCTTTCCAACGACCAATCTGGAACCCTTCGCAGCCGAGGCCAACCATCAACACACCCGCAACATTGGGGTTGGTTGCATAACCCCATTGCGTGCGCTTCAACACATCATAGCCTTCGCCCTTCACATCGATCGCGCATCCGCCGCCCTGCACAAGCGGAATAATGCCATCGATGTTCGGATAGTGATCAAGCAATCCCGAACGATTGAGATCTTCCGCAATGAAGCGCGCCACAGAGGCCGAGCAATTTACGGATGTGAGAATGGCAATGTAATTGCGCGTCCCTACTTCGCCATTCGCACGACGAAACCCTTCAAAGGTTGCTTGCAAATTCGGCGGTAAAATTTCTTCTTTTTTTGCATCCTCGGCAAAGCGATAATCGCGTTCAAACGCATGCATCACGACATTGTGCTCATGCACCCAATCGCCCGGCTGAATAGCCCCTTGGGCAAAGCCGATGATCTGCCCGAATTTCATAATCGGTTGACCATCCGCAAGGGCTGAGAGTGCCATTTTATGCCCGCGCGGAATGCGCACTTTTGCGGTCGCACCATGAATGACAGAGCCCGGCTCAATTGGATCAACCGCAACAGCGACATTGTCGGCGGCGTTCAGGCGCACGGAACGGGGTGGTTGGGCAACAGGGGCGTTCATGGTTTTCTCCGAAAGACTGCGGCCGGTTTGATCTTGTTTAATGAGGGCCGAGCGCCATCGTGATCGAATGACGCGGATTTCGCAAGGAGGCCGTGACCCATGCGCTTGCATAGACCCTGTGCGTGAAAGCCGGCGCTCTCCGCTTGCATCATCGGCAAAACATCGCGATGATTCAACGCAAAAGAATACGCCGCTTGGGGAGCTTTCAGCCATGACCGCCATCACACTTTCAGCCGCCACGACCTTGCCGGACGATGGCTATGCCGGCGCGCTCGCGGGACGCGTTTGGCGGCCGAATATGGACGGTCCGTCAGTCGTTGCCATCCGTCCGGAGGGGGTGATCGATATCTCCGCGCATTACCCGACGATGCGCGATCTTTGCGAGGCCCCCGACCCCGCCGCTGCTCTGCGTGCCGCCCATGGCGAACAGCTGGGCCCGCTCGAGACGCTTTTGGCCAATACACCCCCTGATCATCGCGATCCTTCGAAGCCCTGGCTGATCGCGCCGAATGATTTGCAGGCCATCAAAGCCGCGGGTGTGACCTTTGCCGTGTCCATGCTCGAGCGCGTCATCGAAGAAAAGGCGCGCGGCGATTATAAGGCCGCGGCAAAGCTTCGGACAGAAATCACCGCGCTGATCGGCGATGATCTTTCAAAATTGCGTGCCGGTTCGCCTGAGGCGATGAAGCTAAAAGAGGTTCTCGTCGCTCAAGGCGCTTGGAGCCAATATCTCGAAGTGGGCATTGGCCCCGATGCAGAGATTTTCACAAAAGCCCCGTCGATGGCAGCGGTCGGCACGGGAGCGGATGCCGGCATTCATCCGATTTCGAATTGGTCGAACCCGGAACCCGAAGTGGTGATTGTTGTGGCCTCGACCGGAAAAATCATCGGCGGGATGCTCGGCAATGATGTGAATTTGCGCGATGTCGAGGGACGCTCGGCGCTGCTTTTGGGCAAGGCGAAGGACAACAACGCCTCCGCCGTCACAGGTCCCTTTATCCGCTTCTTTGATCAAAGCTTCTCGCTTGATGATTTGCGCCAAGCGGTTGTCACCGTTCGCGTAGAGGGGCCGGAAGGATTTTCGCTCGAAGGGTCATCGTCGCTCACAAAGATCAGCCGTGATCTTGCCGATCTTGCGGGCCAGATGCTCAACAAACATCATCAATATCCCGATGGCGCGGTGCTCTATACCGGCACCATGTATGCCCCGATCAAGGATCGCGACGCGCCTGGTAAAGGCTTCACACACAAGACCGGCGATATTGTCTCCGTGTCGTCTCCCAAACTGGGCGCGATTGTGAATCGCATGCGCTCGACCGCGGATTGCGAACCCTGGACCTTCGGTGCCTCGCATTTGATGCGTAATCTCGCAAAACGCGGGCTGATCTAGCTGTTCAGCCGTTTGAAATCTGCTATCGAACCGCCAACTTCTTTTTCCTCTGGCCAAAGGACCTCTGTGTCATGACCGAACACTTCAAAAATCTCATCGCAGGCGAATGGGTCGCGGGCGCCACGGTTTCGAAAAACATCAATCCGTCTGACACCAATGATGTTGTGGGCGAATATGCCCGCGCCTCGAAAGCGCAGGCCGAAGACGCGATCGCTGCGGCAAAGGCCGCCTTCCCCGCATGGTCACGCACGACGCCGCAAGAGCGTTACGAGATTTTGAAAAAAGCATCAGACGAAATTTTGGCGCGCAAAGATGAGCTCGGCAAATTGCTCTCGCGTGAAGAAGGCAAGACGCTCCCAGAGGGGATTGGCGAAGCGACGCGCGCGGGACAGATTTTTGCATTCTTCGCCGGTGAAGCCTTGCGCTTGACAGGTGAATTTGTGCCGAGCGTACGTCCGGGTGTCGGCGTTGATGTCACGCGTGAAGCGGTAGGTGTGGTCGGCATGATCACGCCGTGGAATTTTCCGATTGCGATCCCGGCATGGAAAATCGCGCCTGCGCTCACGCATGGCAATACAATTGTTTTCAAGCCTGCTGATCTCGTACCCGGCTCAGCTTGGGCGCTTGTCGATATTCTTCATCGCGCCGGATTGCCGAAAGGCGTTTTGAATCTCGTGATGGGTCGCGGCTCGGAAGTGGGTCAAACGATTCTTGATCACAAGGATGTGAGCGCAATTACCTTTACGGGTTCAGTGGGCACAGGTCGAAAAGTTGCCAGTGCAGCGGTTGCTTCAACTCCAATGAAAAAAATCCAACTTGAAATGGGCGGCAAGAATCCACTCGTGGTACTTGATGATGCCGATTTGAAAACAGCGGTAGAATGCGCGGTGAATGGCGCATTCTTCTCGACCGGCCAACGCTGTACCGCGTCATCACGCTTGATTGTGACCGAAGGTATTCATGACGCGTTCGTCAAAGCGCTCACGGAACGCATGCAAGGTCTCGTGGTCGATAACGCCTTGAAAGCCGGTACACATATTGGTCCGGTTGTTGATCAAGGCCAGCTTGATCAGGATCTGTCTTATGTCGATATCGGCAAGAATGAAGGCGCAACGCTTCACTGGGGCGGTGAATTGCTAAATCGCGAAACACCCGGTTTCTACATGCAGCCTGCGCTCTTCACCAATGTTGCGAACACTATGCGTGTCGCGCGTGAAGAAATTTTCGGACCAGTCGGTGTTGTCATTCGCGCTAAAAATTATGAAGACGCTTTGGCAATTTCCAACGACACGGAATTTGGTCTCTCGGCCGGTATCTGCACATCGAGTCTGAAACATGCGACGCATTTCAAACGCAATTCGGAAGCGGGCATGGTGATGGTCAATCTGCCAACAGCGGGCGTTGATTACCACGTGCCCTTCGGTGGACGTAAAGGCTCAAGCTATGGCGCCCGCGAACAGGGTTCGTATGCGAAGGAATTCTATACCACCGTCAAGACGGCTTATACTTTCGCAGGCTAATCGACCGTGATGAAGCTTCTCGTCATCGGTGAAACACTCATTGACCTCGTGCCCGGACCAAATGGGCGCGAGGCGGTGCTTGGCGGCTCACCCTATAATGTTGCGATTGGTTTAGGACGTTTGGGTGCCCGTGTCGGACTTGCCACATCGCTCTCGACGGATGCGGATGGCCAACGGTTCAAAGCAGCGCTTGAAGCCGATGGTGTCGATCTGTCTTGTGTAGGCATCGTCAACAAGCCAAGCCCCACGGCGCTTGTCGAAGAGGGCACCAAAGAGAGCGGCCCTCGTTATATCTTTACATTGAACGGTACAGCGTTTGATGAACCGGCGCCGTTACCTCTTCCTTGGTCTGACGAGCTTTCGCATATTCATGCCGGATCGATTGCCGCCATTCTCGGTCCGATGGCGCAAAGTGTTCTGGATGCGTTTGATGCCGCGCGCGGCAAGCGCACAACAAGTTACGATCCCAATATCCGCCCGATGATCACACCGGATCGCGACAAGACGCGCACGGATGTCGAAGCACGCGTGGCACGCGCCGATATTGTGAAAGCGAGTGAAGAAGATCTCGAATGGCTTTATCCCGATCATGCGCCGCATGAGGCCATTCTCAATTGGCTCACGCAGGGCCCGCGGCTTGTTGTGTTGACGCGCGGCGGCAAAGGCGCTGAAGCCTTCACCGCAAGCAATCATCTGATTGTGCCCGCACCTGCGATCACAGTCGGCGATACAGTCGGTGCCGGTGACAGCCTGATGTCATCGTTACTATTTGCGATGGAACGTGATGGTGCGCTTGGCGCTTCGCCTGTTGCATGGACGCAAAGCGCGATTGGCAAATGGTTGTCTTTCGCCGTGCGCGCCGCCGCTTTCACCTGCAAGCAAAAGGGTTCCAACCCGCCGCGCTTGAAAGATCTCGAACGGTAAAGCGTTCAAATCACATTGGCTTCGAGAAGCGGACGATTCTCAATCACACGCTCGTGACCCAACGCGGAAAGATCGAGCGTTATGTAACGGCCATGCACGAGAAGTTCGGCTAGACCGCGTCCTACTGCCGGACTCTGTTGCAAGCCATGGCCCGAAAAACCATTCGCAAGATAAAAATTTTTATATCCCACCGCGCGCCCGATGATCGCGTTGTGATCAAGGTCGCACATGTCGTAATGGCCCGCCCATGCACGACCCGGTTTGATTTGTTCAAAGGCCGGAACACGCGCAGCAAGCGCAGGCCAATAGATCTCTTCGAACAAAGACCAATCGACGTCGAATTCATTCGACTCAGGGTCGTGTTCACCTGGTGATCCGCCACAGATAAATTGTTGACCATCCGCGGTGCGTTTGCCTTCAGGGCGGCACCATGTGCCGGTCGTATCGATCAACAAAGGCGCGTTTGTCACATCGCCCTTACATTGAAACGAAAATACGCACCGCTTTTTTCCGTAAACCGGAATATCGACACCCGCCATTCCCGCAAGCGCGCGACCACCCGAAGCTCCGGATGTATTCACGAGCGCGCCGCACGCAATGCGCGTTCCGTCTTTCAAGCGCACCGCTTGAATATTGCCACCCTCACGCTCAACACTTGTGACTTCGCCATCAATGTAAGTCACACCGAGATGCCGCGCCTTTTTGCGGAAGGCCTGCATCAAACCCCAACCATCAAACCAGCCTTCACCCGTTCGGCCCCATGAGGCGGCAACAACGTCACTCACTTCGAGCCACGGAAATTGCACCTTCACTTGTGCCTGATCAAACAGAACAATATCGGCGCCGAGTTGGGTTTGCAGCCTATGCGTTTCAGTGAGTACCGGCGCTCCGGGTGTAGTTTCAAGATAGAGATACCCGCCTTCATGCAAATCAATTGAAAGAGGTTCGCCTTCAGTCGATAAATGCGCACCAATATTCCGCAAGAATGAAATACCGTAGAGCGAAATCTCGATATTCACAGCGCTTGAAAATTGCTGACGAATAGAGGCTGCCGACAAAGCCGACGCAGAGAATTGATAGGTCGAATCTTTTTCAATAACGACCACACGGCCCTTGAAGGTCGGATCTTTTGCAATGTGATACGCGACCGATGATCCCATCACGGCACCGCCGACAATCACAATATCGGCAGAAGAAGGCGTGGCTTCAGAAGACATCACAAACTCGTTCACTCGATGACAATCTTCGGAC
>CAWUMH010000080.1:0-6959 GCA_963923565.1 uncultured Alphaproteobacteria bacterium | reverse complement strand
CCTTCCATCAATCGAGCCATCTGCTTGGTCACTCAACACTCGAAGTGATCTGCTATGTGATTGTGTGGGCGTTGCAGCTCCTCATCATCCAACGCGGTATGGAAACGGTCCGGAAGTTCCAAGATTGGGCGGGCCCAGCCGTGTGGATCATGATGCTTATTCTTGCAATCGCTTTGACGGTGCAAGCGGGCGGCATTTCATTCGGTTCGGAAATTCCAAAAGATGTCTTGCTCGAGAAAACCAAAGATGCCGGTAGCTTCGGCGAACCCGGTTCCGTTGCCGCGCTCTTTGCCGTGGCTGCAACATGGATCACCTATTTCGGTGCGCTATATCTCAATTTTTGCGACTTCTCGCGCTATGCGAAAGACGAGAATGCAGTGCGCACCGGCAATCTGTGGGGCCTTCCTGTCAACTTGATCCTGTTCACTCTTGTGGCAGGTGTCACGACGACAGCGGCGTTCAAAGTCTATGGTGAAGTTCTGCTCCATCCGGATCAGATCTCCGCGAAATTCGATAATTGGTTCCTTGCTCTGCTTGCTGCGCTTACATTCGCAGTGGCAACGCTCGGCATCAATGTCGTTGCGAATTTCGTGTCACCTGCTTTCGACTTCGCGAATGTGTTCCCGCGTACCATCGACTTCAAGAAGGGCGGCTATATCGCAGCGCTGATCGCGCTTGTGCTTTATCCGTTCGCTCCTTGGGAAGGCGGCGCGGCGCAATTTGTGAACTTCATCGGTTCAACGATGGGCCCGATCTTCGGCGTGATGATGGCGGATTACTATCTCATCCGCAAAGGCCATCTCCATGTCGAAGCGCTCTATGATGAAAACGGCGAGTTCCGCTTCTCCGGTGGCTGGAACATCAAGGCGTTCATCGCAGCGGGCATTGCCGGCATCTTCTCAACCATCCTGCCATTCTTCACCACGGTGTTGCCACCATGGTGGGGTATCTATGGTTGGTTCTTCGGCGTGATCATTGCCGCTGTGGTTTATCTTGTGATTGGCGGCGGTAACCGCGCCCATTCGCACTGATTAAATCTCAGGCAGGAATATGTTAAATCAGGCCCGCGGATCGCTCCGCGGGCCTTTTTCTTTATAACTGAACAAAGTTGGTCTTTACCCCGCGCAATTTCAAAGTGATGATCGCGTAATGGTTGAAACTGAAAAATACTATGATCCCGACTGGCGGGATCACTGGTTCGAACGATGGAATGGCCTCGATGTCGAAGGCATCATCGAACAACGCGACTATGGTCCTGCTGATATCTCCACGCTCGCGCGCGCAACATTTTATCAGCCAATTCCTGTTCGTTATCTCGCGCGTATTTTGCGTCAGGCCAGAAAATCAGCACCACGCTTGACGCACTTTATCGATATTGGATGCGGTAAAGGAAAAGCCTGCGTCTATATGGGATTGAAAGGCGGTTTTGATCGCACCACGGGGATTGAGTTTGCGCCGCGTTTAGCGTCAGCCGCAAAAGCAAATATGCGCCGCGCCGGTTTGGTTCAATCCGATATTTTAGAGATCGATGCGCGCGATTATGATTTACCGGCAGCGCCAACCTTGGTGTTTTTATTCAATCCCTTTGATGCAGCAACACTCGAATATTTTATCGAAAAAAATCTTTTCCATTTCAAAAATCAAGGCTCATTAATCGCCTATGCCTTCGATATAAGGCGTGAGGTTTTGAAAGATTTTGGATTTCGAGAAGTGCGGCGAGACGCCTCAACCCGCTTATCCTTTCATCAAATGCCTTAGAAAAATTGGGCCCGCCAAGCTTCCGCGGCAAAATGTCCAGATCATTGTCGTTATTTTCAGAACCGAGAGTGATCCGGACGCGCTCGCTCGCGTAAAATTCTCGGACTTTGGATGTCGTCCAAATTCCTCCCATCTGTGACTTTATGACCCCGGCTGCGTATCGCGCCGGGGTTCTTTTTTGTAATTTGGCGTTTTTAGCGCGATTTTTGGCCGAAGAGGACCGCTTGTGCATCTTTATCAGTCGCGAGATTGGGCCGCGGGACATCGGATCCCACAGCAATACCCCGCTCAACCGCTGGACGCGCCAGAACGGCGTCATGCCACCGCTTCAAATGCGGGAAGTCATTTAGATTTTGGCCGAGCCGCTCGGCGCTCTTCATCCATCCAATCGAAGCGATATCGGCGATTGAATATTCTCCAGCGAGGTATTCATGATCTGCCAATTGACGATTCATCACACCGTAAAGTCTGTTCACTTCATTGGTATAGCGATTGATCCCATATTCGATTTTTTCCGGCGCATAGATGCGGAAATGATTGGCTTGGCCTGACATCGGGCCCAACCCACCCATTTGCCAGAAGAGCCACTCTTCAACGGCTACACGTTTGCGCTCATCACGGGGATAAAATTTTCCGGTTTTGCGGGCGAGATATTGCAAAATCGCGCCTGACTCAAAAACGGAAATCGGCGCGCCGCCCGGACCATCATGATCAACAATCGCCGGAATGCGATTGTTCGGCGATATCTTTAGAAATGATGGTTCGAATTGTTCACCCTTGCCGATATTGATCAGCTTGGTCTCATAAAGAAGTCCACATTCCTCAAGCATGATCGTGATCTTCCAGCCATTCGGCGTGGGCCAATAATAAAGATCAATCGGCTTTGTCTGTGCCTGTGCCATTTAGTAGTCCTCTCGTGCGTGAATGAGCTCGCGGCGATGATCAAGCCTTGCGGCTTTCAGGCGGCAATAGCGTATCGGTCGATTTGAAATGCGGCAGCGCTTCAATACGCTTCATCCATTTAACGACATGCGGATGGGCGGCGACATCATAGTCACCTTCATGAGCAAGGGTAGCGACGCCATAAAGATCAATATCGGCGATCGTTGCATGATCACCGGCAAGATAATCATGACCGGATGCGAAATGCTGTTCGAGCGTATCGAACGCCGCCTTCCGTTCCATTTCATAAAGCTGCACGACGGCCGGCTCGAATTGACGAAAGCCTTTTTTCCATGCGCGCAAGCGATAGACGGGCGCGTCAAATCGGTCCCAGCCCCAGAAAAGCCATTCACGGGCACGTAGACGATCATCCAATGTTGCGCCGCCAAATTTTCCGGTCTTGTCGGCAAGATAGTCGAGTATCGCGCCGGATTGGCACAACGCTTTGCCATTTGAGTTATCGACGAGAACAGGCACCTGACCATAGCGGTTGAGCTTTAGAAACTCAGGCTTTTTGTGGGCGCCTTCGCGCAAGTTAATGTGCTCATAATCGAATGCCTCACCGCATAAAGTGAGCATAAGGCCGACTTTGTAAGTCGGGCCTGACAAAAAAATACCATGAAGCGTGTAGCGTGCGGTCATCGGTCGCATTCTCCTCAAGTTATTAAACGAAAATATGACATGGATCTTTCATGCCCTCATGATTTTGACAAGAAGAATAGCTATCTGACCTAGAATTGACATATAAGTTCCCCTGCTCTGCGAGTACTCTCGGAAATG
Source organism: uncultured Alphaproteobacteria bacterium (assembly GCA_963923565.1). Taxonomy (GTDB): domain Bacteria; phylum Pseudomonadota; class Alphaproteobacteria; order Rhizobiales; family Beijerinckiaceae; genus CAIUPE01. Next base: position 3,479 of record CAWUMH010000080.1, on the reverse strand, counting down.
CCCTCTCTCGTTGAAACAACCCTTGAGCTTGTCAAAACCCATCAAGAATGGGCGGTGCCAATTGTTTTCCTCTTGGCCTTTGGGGAATCGCTCGCTTTCGTGTCGCTTCTTATTCCCGCAACCATCATTCTTTGGGGCATCGGTGCCCTGATCGGTGCTGCGGGTCTAGAATTCTGGCCCCTTTGGATGGGAGCCGCAATCGGTGCAATGCTCGGTGATTGGCTCTCTTATTGGCTGGGCTATCACTATCACACGCAGATTACCGGCGCGTGGCCGCTTAAAAATCATCCTGACATGATCGAACGCGGCCACCGGCTATTCGAACGTTATGGTATTCTTGCGGTATTTTTCGGCCGCTTCTTTGGACCCTTACGCGCTATCGTCCCCTTGATCGCGGGCGCGACAACCATGGCGCTTATTCCGTTTCAGATGGCCAATGTCGCGTCAGCGCTTTTATGGGCTGCAGTGGTTCTCGCGCCTGGAGCATTTGGCGCGGAATTTGTGCAGGGTGTTCTCAATTAAATTCACGCAAGTACGAACCACGTCACGCCATTAAAGCTGTCAAGGTCGCGTCATCGAGCTGACCAGTTGCAGGCAAATTGTTATCAGATTGAAACTGCTCAAGTGCATTGGACGTAGAAGTCCCCCAAACACCATCAACAGCAACTGAATAGCCTGCATAGACCAAATAGAGTTGTGCCGCCCTCAGCGATAAATCGGGCAGCTTTCCTTTTGAAAAACGCCCATAGAATTTAGACAGCTTCACATCATACTGATTAATCGCATAATTGGGTCCGTTATAACCTTTGGCGAAATGCCCCCAATCTTTACCTCGTAGAGCCTTATCTAACCCTTCCGTGATCAAGAATTTTGCGATGCCTTGAAGCTGATCTCCTTCCGATTGAACGAAGCTTTCAATCATGTCTTGAGGCGTTGCATATCCCAGTTTCTCAAAATGACTGCCCATGATCTGGCCAAGGCCCCATGATGCACTTTGAAGCGCCGCGCTCTCATCAAGAGTCATCGCCTCCTCAAGCCGATCATACTGATGCACGCCAGCAGGACCATATGCCCCCGGTTTGCGCGCGCTAATTTCGGGATAATCAGAGTCATATGCGCCATCGGTCAAACGGTGAAAATAATGGCGTTCGAACAAAATCTTCGGACGACGATCCGGCAAAAAGCCAGAACCGGACGTCTCAACAGCAAGAACGGCCCAAAGAGCCGCTTCGTCAATGTCGATAAGTTCAAGAGCCGCATTGAGATCATCGCGGGATAAAGGTGTTCCCGCAGAAGCAAATTCAACCATTCTGTCGATCCCCTTTTAAGAGGACGACAGATCGGGTGTCATCAACGAAAATTCAATAGTGCATGACGCTACGGAAGATGAATTTAGATCCCGAGCTTCGCCTTTAGAAGATCATTCACCGCCTGTGGGTTAGCCTTACCGCCCGTTTCTTTCATCACCTGACCGACAAACCAACCAATCATGGTAGGCTTGGCTTTCGCCTGTTCGACCTTGTCAGGGTTTGCGGCAATGACGGCATCGATTGCTTTTTCGATCGCGCCTGTATCGGTGACCTGCTTCATGCCGCGCGCTTCGACCACCGCACGCGGATCACCACCCTCGGTCCAGATGATCTCGAACAAATCTTTGGCGAGTTTACCTGAGATTACGTTTTCGGAAATCAAATCGACAATTGCGCCCAATTGATCCGCCGACATCGGCGACGTGGTGACGTCTTTGCCTTCTTTGTTCAAGCGACCGAAGAGCTCGTTGATCACCCAATTAGCGGCGAGTTTGCCATCGCGCCCTTTTGCGACGCTTTCGAAATAATCCGCCTGATCGCGCTCACCCACGAGCACGCTCGCATCATAGGGCGTCAAGCCATAGTCCTTGATGAAGCGTGCTTTCTTCGCGTCGGGCAATTCGGGCAGATGACGCGCAAGTTCGTTCACATAGTCTTGCGTGAATTCGAGTGGCAACAAATCCGGATCCGGAAAATAGCGATAATCATGCGCTTCTTCTTTCGAACGCATGGATCGTGTTTCACCCTTCGACGCATCATAGAGGCGTGTTTCCTGATCGATCGATCCGCCATCTTCGAGAATGCCGATCTGCCGACGCGCTTCATATTCAATCGCCTGACCCATGAAGCGGATAGAGTTCACATTCTTGATTTCGCAGCGCGTACCAAACGCGCCGCCCGGACGACGAACCGACACATTAACGTCGGCACGCAAGGAGCCTTCATCCATATTGCCGTCGCATGTGCCCAAGTAACGCAAAATAGTGCGCAGCTTCGTCACATAAGCGCGCGCTTCTTCGGACGAGCGCATATCGGGCTTTGACACGATTTCCATCAACGCCACACCGGAGCGATTGAGATCAACAAAGCTCATAGTGGGTGATTGATCATGCAGTGACTTGCCCGCGTCCTGCTCAAGATGTAGCCGCTCAATGCCAACCGTGATCTGGCCACCGCTCTCCGGTAAATCGACAATCACCTGTCCTTCGCCAACGATCGGGCTTTTATATTGCGAGATCTGATAGCCTTGCGGCAGATCGGGATAGAAATAATTTTTACGATCAAACACCGAGCGCAAATTGATCTGTGCATTCAAACCAAGACCTGAACGAATCGCCTGCGCCACGCATTCCTGATTGATCACCGGCAACATGCCGGGCATCGCGGCATCAACGAGCGAGACATGCGCATTCGGTTCGCCGCCATAAGAAGCCGACGCGCCCGAGAACAATTTCGCTTGCGAGGTCACCTGCGCGTGGATTTCCAATCCAATGATGATTTCCCAATCTCCCGTCGCCCCTTTGATGAATTTTTTGGGGTCCGGTGTGCGCGTGTCGACAATGGCGTTCATTACGGAAAAATCCTGAAATACCGATGCATTTATGCGTCTTTTGCGGCTGAAGCGGCGCGTGGTCAAGGGGTTTTGCGCCTTTACACTCGACCCCGCCTATTCTAGCTTTGTGAGGCTACGGCTGAGGTCGGATGCTGAGAGGCTCGTCACAAATCGAGGCCCGCCATGAATCGTCCTGTTGTTCCGTCAATTTCTGTCCCGCGTATGAGTATCGAAGCGTTTGAAGCCTGGGCCGAGAGGCAGGACGGGCGCTATGAGCTTGTGCGAGGCCACCCCGTGAGGATGAACCAGACGACATGGAATCATTCGAAGATCACAACCAATCTCCTTGGCCTGTTCCTGCAGAACATTGATCCGAACAAATATCATGTTGCAGCGGGCGATTTTGCTCTTCAGACCGGCGAGGATACGCTGAGGCTGGCCGACATTCTGATCACGCCCTCCAATCGCTCAGGGAAAGACCGCCGCACAGACGAAGCGGTGGCGATCATCGAAATTCTCTCGCCCTCTACAACATCGGAAGATTTCGGCCCCAAGCAAATCGAATATCTCGCACTCAGTTCACTGGAAGCCTATCTTATTGTCGCGCAGGACAAGCC
>CAWUMH010000079.1:0-7060 GCA_963923565.1 uncultured Alphaproteobacteria bacterium | reverse complement strand
TATGGCCCGCGCGGGCGAGATAGAATGCGCATACAAGGCCATTATGCCCGCCGCCAATGAGTGCAATCTCTTCCATACGTCTCTCAATCCGGTATTTTTGTGCTTTCTAGCGCAGTTTCCTAAAACTCTGAAACCCCGGAAAATTATCCGCAATGGCTCTGTCCGCGCGGAAGAGGAGCGTTGCGCCATATTGGGTCGCACCCCTTCGGGTCTTGAATTAGACTGTGCGTCGGAAATAGGGGCAGGATCGGTTTATGACCACAGATAACGTACAAGGCGCGGACGACACTGCATTTAGAATCCTTGTAGCGATTTCCACGGGTCATATGCTCAATGATACGATCCAGTCCCTTATCCCCTCGATTTATCCGATCTTGAAGGAGGCCTACGCTCTTACCTTTGCCGAGATTGGTTTGATTACGATGACTTGGCAGGTCACGGCGTCTATTCTTCAACCGCTGGTCGGATTGGCAACCGATCGCAAGCCACAGCCCTTCTCTCTCGCTTTCGGAATGGGCTCAACCTTGTTAGGCTTGTTATTGATGGCTGTCGCCACTTCATTTCCAGCAATTCTCGTCAGCGTCACCTTTATTGGCATTGGCTCATCAATTTTTCATCCTGAAGCCTCGCGCGTCGCGCGCATGGCGTCAGGAGGTCAACACGGTATGGCGCAGTCCCTGTTTCAAGTGGGGGGTAATATAGGCTCGGCTATCGGCCCTCTTTTGGCGGCCTTTATCATCCTTCCGGGAGGACAGCCTGCCGTCGCGTGGTTTGCACTGCTTGCGCTGTTCGCAATGATCCTTCTGGCGCGCGTTGGCTTTTGGACGCGCACACAAGGACGTCGATCGACAACAATCAAGACTTCAAAGACCGTTCGTCATTCATCGCGTCGCATTGCTCTCGCCTTGAGCATTCTTGCATTGTTGGTCTTCTCTAAATTTCTCTATATGGCCAATTTATCAAGTTTCTATACTTTCTATCTCATCGAGACCTTTGGTGTTTCAGTGCGCGATGCCCAACTCTATTTGTTTATTTTTCTTGGCGCCGTGGCAGTGGGCACAATCATTGGCGGCCCGATTGGTGATCGCATTGGACGCCGTACGGTCATTTGGATTTCAATTCTCGGCGTTCTGCCCTTCACCTTGCTCTTACCCTTTGCCAATCTTTCAGGAACAGTTGCACTGACTATTTTGATTGGCCTCATTCTATCGTCGGCCTTTCCAGCGATTGTCGTTTTTGCGCAAGAGCTCGTGCCGAATAAAGTAGGCGCGGTATCAGGCTTATTTTTTGGATTTGCATTCGGTATGGGCGGTTTGGGTGCCGCGCTTTTAGGTTACGTAGCTGATCGAACCAGCATCGATTTTGTTTATCATCTCGCAGCCTTTTTACCGGCCATCGGCCTTCTTGCGATGTTTTTACCAAAAGATTCGCGCGCGTAGTTTAGGAAAATGCCTCTCTAAAGCGGTAGTGTTTCGACTTGCTCTCCTCTTCGCCTCATGGTGAGATCACGCACTAAAAGTGATTTCGGGGAGCATAGGATGTCACACAATTTTCTAAGTCAATTGACGGGCTCTTTTGCCATGCCCGCTCGGGAAAATCCGACAGTCGCTATGATTGAAGCTGCCTATCAACATCATGGTCTTGATTGGCGTTATATCAATTGCGAAGTTCATCCTGATGATCTTGCCAATGCTGTTCTCGGTGCGCGTGCTATGGGGTGGGCCGGATTTAATTGCTCTCTTCCGCACAAAGTGGCGGTGATCAAGCATCTCGATGGCCTTGGCGAGTCGGCCAAAGTCATCGGCGCGGTTAATTGCGCTGTTCGTCGAGACGGCGCCTATATTGGCGAGAACACCGACGGCAAAGGATTTTTGCAATCGCTTCTCACCAAGATCGATCCTTCAGATAAATCGGCGGTTATTTTTGGCGCGGGAGGAGCAGCGCGCGCCTGTGCGGTCGAGATGGCACTATCAGGTCTTTCATCAATTCTTGTCGTGAATCGTGATCCCCATCGGGGGCAGGAATTGGTTGATCTCATCAACAAAGCAACAACAACAAAAGCACAATATATTTCCTGGCTGGGCGATTATTCGATTCCTGATGACGTTGATATTGTTGTGAATGCCACATCGATAGGCCTTTTTCCTGATGTGATGGCACGTGTCGTAATCAATGTGGAAAGCTTGCGTTCTTCACTCGTCGTTGCAGACATCATCCCAAATCCACCGCGCACGAGATTTGTTAAAGAAGCAACCGCCCGCGGCTGCCAAGTGATTGATGGATTGGGCATGCTTGTTAATCAGGGTGTAATTAGCATCAAATACTGGACGGGTTTTGATGTTGATCCGGCAGTCATGCGCAAAACGGTTGAAAATATTTTTGGCGTTTGAGAGATTGCCGTTTTAATCCGTGCCAATTGTGGCTTCCGTCATGATGTGTGATGACGAAAGAATATATTTATCGAAATAAGGCAAACACGCGCCGCCGATGGCACGCGCCTGCGCGCCGACGAGGCCTTCAACAATCGTCGGGCGAACAATGCCTTTCGTGTTGAGATTGTCGATTGCCTCCGCTGTCTCCTCAATAATTTGTCGGCGGATTTCTGCCGGAAATCCGCCATCAATAATAACAGCGGGGAAATCAATAACCGAACACGCGCCAACAATTGCTTCTGCGAGCGGCGGAGCGATTGTCGCAATCCATTCCTGAACGGCTTCAGGAAAAACCGACCAACCCTCAGCGAGATTCCAAAGAGGTGAAGGGTCTATATTGTCACGCTGTAATCGCATCTCAAGCGTTGAAGCGGAGGCGACATCAATGAGCTGAAGCATTTGGCCATCACGTCCCCGTAAGGGAAATGAGCCGATCGCACCGGCATTGCCTGTCGTGCCCGACAAGAGCGAGCCATTCAGCACAACACCCCCGCCGATAAAAAATCCGATGAAAAGATAGAGATAGCTTTGAAAATCTTGTCCGCGTCCGAACACGAATTCCGCACCGCAGGCTGCGGTCGCATCATTCTGTAGATAGATCGTGAAGGGGATATGATCTTCGAGTTCTTTTACGAGATCAGTTGTGCGCCATGCATCCATAGCCCCGCGCGGCGCGCCGACGCCGTCTTCCCAGAGCCAGAGTTCGAAGGGTGACGCGATCCCGAGGCCAGCGATGCGAGCCTTTTCAGCGGCCGAGAGTTTGCTGGTTATCGTCGCCACACCATCGCGGATAAAGCGGATAACGTGGGCAGGCATGGGCCAACGATAGGTCTCCCGGATGACCTCGCGCAGATTGCCTACAAAATCGATGAGCACCATTTCGATGCTGCGCCGGCCAATTTTGACTCCGATGGAGAATGCCCCATCGGCCTTGAGCGCCATGGGTGTTGAGGGCTGGCCAATCCGTCCCCGGAGAATCGAACCCCGTCCGAGGAGCCCATCATCCTCGAGTTTCCGCATGATCACGGATACGGCTTGAGCGGAGAGCCCGGTCATTCGTGCAATTTCGGCTTTGGTCAGGCCGCTCCGCCGCCGCAGCAGGGATAGAACAAGCCGCTCATTATGCGCGCGGATATCGGATTGCTTCGATCCCCGTCCGGTCGTGACCGAGCGGGCCGATGATCCGCCATCCCTCTCTGTCGATAGGGTCACGCTTCACTCCCAACACATATTTCCCAGCCGAAGCCAAGATTTGGCACCTAGGGAAGCAAATCCTAATAACTAAATCAAGTTGATTTAGTTATTGACAAGGGAACTAAATCGCTGTTGCCTAAGGGTTGAGAAGGGGCAACTATGCATAAGCATGCGGGGCCCAAGTCTCGTCCGCGGGCTTAGGGATAAACTCAAGCCTAGAATCCCAAAGGGAGGTTTTTCATGAAAAAGACACTAGTTACGACTCTGCTCGGCGCAGCTGCGCTCGGCGTTATGATGGCCGCTCCGGCCCAGGCTGCTGGCATTGCAGCTTGCTTGATCACCAAGACCGACACGAACCCCTTCTTCGTCAAGATGAAGGAAGGCGCGACCGCTAAGGCGAAGGAATTGGGCGTATCGCTCAAAACCTATGCTGGTAAGGTTGATGGCGACAGCGAAAGCCAAGTTGCTGCTATTGAATCTTGCATCGCCGACGGCGCGAAGGGCATTCTGATTGCCGCATCTGACACGAAGGGCATTGTTCCTTCCGTGAAGAAGGCTCGTGATGCGGGCCTCGTCGTGATCGCTCTCGATACACCGCTCGATCCAATCGACGCTGCTGACTCAACCTTCGCCACTGATAACCTCGTTGCTGGTAAGTTGATTGGTCAGTGGGCTGCCGCCACACTCGGCGACAAGGCTAAGTCTGCGAAGATCGGCTTCCTCGATCTTGTTCCTTCACAGCCGACCGTCGACGTTCTCCGCGACCAGGGCTTCATGATCGGCTTCGGCATCGACCCGAAGGATCCGAACAAGATCGGTGACGAAAATGATCCGCGCATCGTTGGCCACGACGTCACCAATGGTAACGAAGAAGGCGGACGTAAGGCGATGGAAAACCTTCTGCAGAAGGATCCAAACATCAACGTGATCCACACGATCAACGAGCCAGCAGCTGTTGGCGCCTATCAAGCGCTCAAGGCTGTCGGCAAGGAAAAAGACGTGTTGATCGTTTCTGTTGACGGTGGCTGCCCCGGCGTGAAGTCGGTGAAGGACGGCCAGATCGGTGCAACATCGCAGCAATATCCGCTGTTGATGGCATCGCTCGGCATCGAAGCCATTAAGAACTGGGCTGAGAAGAAAGAAAAGCCAAAGAACACTGAAGGCAAGAACTTCTTCGATACAGGCGTCAACCTCGTAACCGACAAGCCTGCTAAGGGCGTTCCTTCGATTGATACGAAGGAAGGCACTGCGAAGTGCTGGGGTTGATCCCCTCTGCCATTTTGGTGAACAATGGAAAGGCGGCCTTCGGGCCGCCTTTCTGACAGACGACAGGTTAAAGGTCCGCAAAGCGACCCGCCGGGGAGATCACGCATGAGTTCCGCCCAGGATTTTGAGAAGGTTCTTGATGAGAGCGACACGTCAGTGGCATCGTTTCATGACAGCCATGATCCGCTTCGTCGTATTCAACATTTTCTTCATTCAACACCGGCAGCGGTTCCCCTCATTGTCCTTGTGATGTTGATCGCATTTTTTGCGATCGCCATCGGACCGAAATTTTTCTCGACCTATACGCTGACACTGATTTTGCAGCAGATCGCCGTGGTCGGTATTTTGGGCGTCGCTCAAACCTTAGTTATTCTTACCGCAGGCATCGATCTTTCGATTGGTGTTGCGATGGTGTTCTCTGCCGTCATGATTGGAAACTGCGCGCTCACTTATGGTTTGCCGGTTTCGGTCTCAATTCTGATTGGTGGATTGATCGGCTCTCTGTGCGGATTGTTGAACGGTTTTCTTGTTGCGATTGTGCGTCTACCGCCTTTCATTGTAACGCTGGGCTCTTGGTACATCGTGATGGCGACGAATTTTATTTATTCGGCCAATCAAACAATTCGTGATGCGGACATCTCTGAACAAGCGCCTGCGCTGCAATGGTTTGCAAGCTCATTCAAACTTGGCGGCGCAGTGTTCACTTATGGTGTCGTGCTCATGGTGATTATTGTGGTTGGCTTCTGGTATGTGCTGCAGCATACCGCATGGGGTCGCCACGTTTATGCTGTCGGGGATGACCCCGACGCGGCAGAACTCGCGGGCATTCGTACCAAGCGTCTCCTCATCCAAGTCTATACGGTTGCGGGTGCCATTGCTGCGGTTGCGGCTTGGGTTTCGATTGGTCGCAATGGGTCAATCTCGCCATCGTCCGCTTTGACCGATTTCAATTTGCAATCGATCACGGCTGCTGTGATTGGGGGAATTTCTCTCTTTGGTGGACGTGGTTCCATTCTTGGAACCTTTTTCGGAACACTCATCGTTGGTGTCATGTCGATGGGTCTGAATATGATGGGCGCTGACCCGCAATGGAAAGTGCTTCTCACCGGCGCGTTTATCATCGGCGCCGTCGCGGTTGACCAATGGATCAGAAAGGTATCGGGCTGATGAAACGCGAACCTATTCTCACCGCACGCGGTCTAAACAAAAGATATGGCCGCGTTGTTGCACTTGATGGTGCCGATTTCGATCTTTATCCTGGAGAAATTCTAGGCGTTATTGGTGATAACGGCGCAGGTAAATCAACTTTGATCAAAGCGCTCGTTGGTGCTGTGGTACCGGATGAAGGTGAAATTCGCCTTGATGGGCAGGTGGTAAATTTCCGCTCGCCGATCGAAGCGCGGAATGCCGGTATTGAAACTGTGTTTCAAAATCTCGCATTGTCACCTGCATTGTCGATTGTCGACAATCTGTTCATGGGTCGCGAGATGCGTAAGCCCGGGCTTTTGGGCAAATTGTTTCGCACGCTTGATCAAAAGGGCATGCAGAATAAGGCCCGTGAAAAATTATCCGAACTCGGTTTGATGACAATTCAAAATATTGGTCAGGCCGTTGAAACTTTGTCGGGCGGTCAACGTCAGGGCGTTGCGGTTGCCCGCGCGGCCGCATTCGGTTCCAAAGTCGTGATTATGGATGAGCCGACCGCTGCACTTGGCGTTAAAGAAAGCCGCCGCGTGCTCGAGCTCATGAAGCTGCTCAAAAGCCGTGGTCTTCCGATCGTTCTCATTTCGCACAATATGCCGCATGTGTTCGAAGTGGCGGATCGCATCCACATTCATCGTTTGGGCAAGCGTCATGCGCTGGTCGACCCGAAAAAGATTTCAATGTCGGATGCTGTTGCGATCATGACCGGCGCAAAAGAGCCCCCACCTGAAGCTATGGTCGCTTAAGACCCTATGCGTTCTATCGACGATCTCGCAGCCGAAATAGAAACAACACTGCATGATCGGTTTGGCGACAAGAAGCGCGCCTTGATTGCGCTGGCAGGTCCGCCCGGTGCTGGAAAATCCACGCTTGCCGATGCGCTTGTCCAGCGTCTCAACACGACATTGCTCGATGCCCCTGCCGTCGCCGTACCGATGGACGGTTTTCACTATGACAATCTTATA
>CAWUMH010000078.1:0-7292 GCA_963923565.1 uncultured Alphaproteobacteria bacterium | reverse complement strand
CTACGCGCCTCTTCCGCAGCCCAGCGCCAGCCCTTATCATTCAGTTCTTCCATATAGACGACGCGCATGCCGGAATCATGGCTGAATTTCCACATATCCTTATGGTTGATCGAGCCGCGAATGCCGATTTGAATCACACGCTTCGGATCAAGGAGTCCTTCTTCAACTGCTCGTGAGAAGGGTGCACCATGATGGAATCTGGAACCGAGATAATCGTCACCCGTGTCGCAATGCGCATCGATATGAATCATACCGATCGGACCGTCCTTCGCAATCGCCCGCAAAATCGGGAGCGAGATAGAATGATCACCGCCAACGCCTAAGGTCGTAACATTCGCGGCTTTGAATTTGGCGAAATACTCCTCGATTTCCTTATGTGCTCCTATCAACTCATAAGGCGCTTCAAGGAAGGCATCGCCGCAATCAGCAACATTCACGAGATCAAAGGGTGTAATGCCCGTTGCTTGGTTGACGCGACGGACAAGCGTTGTCTGCTCGCGAACCGCGCGGGGACCATGGCGTGTACCCGTCCGGTTTGTTACACCACCATCGAAGGGCACACCAATGACACCGATGTCTAGACCAGCAAGAGAGTCCACAAGCGGCGTTCTAAAAAATGTCGCCACACCCGAATAGCGCGGGCGCAATTGCGGTTCACTCATTTCGGGATAGCGTTTAAGGTCCTTCAGCGTCATGAATATATTTCCTTATCACTTACTATAAAAGAGTAACTGTAGAGTGGGCGATGAGTGCTTCTTCATTCGTCGCCATAACGAATGCCGCAGGATGCGACGAGGAGCTGATCTGAAAACCACGCTGCTCATTGGCATCCTGGTTCAGTATAAATCCGAGATGGCTGAGACCCTTGATAACATCCGCGCGTAGTTCCGAATCATTCTCACCAATACCTGCCGTAAATATCAGTGCATCGACTCCATTCAGCGCTGCCGCTACTGACCCAATTTCGCGAATAACACGATAGGTGAACATCGCGAGTGCCATTTGCGCATCGGAATTATTGGACGCCGCTTTACGCAGTGTGCGCATATCATTTGATAGGCCTGACACACCGAGAAGTCCTGATTGGTTATAGAGCAGTTTCTCAACCGCTTCGGCGCTCATTTTCTCTTCGCGCATCAGATAGAAAATCACAGCGGGATCTATTGTGCCCGTGCGTGTCCCCATCATGAGGCCATCAAGTGCAGAAAAGCCCATCGTGTTCACGACGCCTTGTCCATTAATCATACCGCAGAGAGAAGCCCCATTGCCGAGATGGGCAACAATGACGCGACCTTTAGCGCGCTCGGGATCGCGTGCGGCAAAGGCCTCCGCAATATAATTATAAGAAATGCCATGAAAGCCGTAGCGCCTTATTCCCTTCGCTGTAAGCGCTTTAGGCAAGGCAAAATTGCGCGCAATTGCAGGCATAGTTGCATGAAAGGCCGTATCGAAACATCCGACCTGCGGCAGATTTGGAATGAGCTCAAACAAAGAGTCCACAGCGGCAAGATTGTGCGGTTGATGTAAAGGCGCGAGGGGAATGAGCTTTCTAAGTTCATCAACATTCGCGCGATCAAGCCGAACGGGCTTAACAAAATCGGGTCCACCATGAACAATCCGATGGCCAGCGGCAACGAGCGAAGATAGTCCATAAAGACGATCAACCGTATCGAGGATCAGTTTCAATGCTTCTTTGTGAGAGGTATGCGAACCGGTTGGCATCTCTTCTTTGATTGCCGGATGACCATCCATAAAGCGCATTGAAAATTCGGCATTTTGTCCGAGACCATCAATCGCACCCCGCGCAAGATCATGTGCAATGCCTTGCTCATCAATCTGCATCAAAGCGCATTTCACGCTTGATGATCCAGCATTAAGAATAAGAATAAGGCGCATGCATTGTTCCGATTATGAATTTCGATAGGCGTTAGCCAGCGCCGCAATTCCAAGTTCGATTCGTTCTAGCGGAATTGATGCAAAACCTAACCGAATAAAGTTTTTTGGCGGGTTATCCTGTATGAAGAAAATATCACCCGCTTCAACGAGAACACCTTTTTTCTCAGCCTGCGCGACAAGTTTTGTGGCGTCGAGATCGTTTGGCCCTTCGAGCCAACAGCTTGAGAACCCGGGGCCAAGTTTCACGCGGAATTCAGGCAGATGCTTTTGAAGTGCCTCTCGCAAAATTTCACCGCGTTTGTTTAAAGCGGCACCAAGACGTCGCATATGCGCTTTGTAATGACCAAGTCCCAGAAACAACGCGGCTGCGCGTTGGTTGTTTGACGGCGGATGACGCAGCATCAAACGCCGCAAGGCTCTCAATTCACGAATCACTGTGGCGGGCGCGATGATATAGCCAAGTCGTAAACCTGGAGCGAGCACTTTAGAAAGCGAGCCAACATAAAGGACACGACCGGAATTATCGAAGCTTTTAAGTGCCGGTGTTTCACGGCTATCAGGCGTTAATTCAGTTTCATAATCATCTTCGATGATGATGAAGTCTTCATCGATTGCCTTTTGTAAAAGATCCGTTCGCCGCTTGAGCGGCATGGTTGCTGTCGTCGGACATTGATGCCCCGGTGTGACATAAAGATAGTCACATCGATGAAGGTCATCCGAGAGGATGAGGCCATCGTCGTCGACAGGATAAGGCTCAACAAAATCCGTCATGGTTGCAAAAATATTGCGTGCATCAGGATAGCCGGGATCTTCGACACCAATGCGCGTTTGCGGGGAAAGTAACAACCGCGCGAGAAGATAGAGCGCTTGCTGCGCGCCAATCGTCACAATGATTTCATCCGGATTGGCCCAAATGCCGCGACGCGGCAAAACATGTAACCGCAATTGATCGATCAATTCCGGATCATCACCATCAACGAGATCGCGTGCCCAATTGTGAATCTCGAGCACGCTCAACGCGCCGCGCGCGCATTCGCGCCAATCATTGGTCGGAAAGAGGGCGGGATCAAATTGGCCATAGAGAAACGGGTAGGGGTAACGCAGCCACTCTCGCGGCTTTACGATATTGCGCCGCGCTGACGGTCTGATCGAAAAGCGGCTCGTCCAATCCGGATCATCCGGATGATCGGCTCTTATTTCGACTGTTTCCTTAGGGCGCCCCGAGGCCGCGCCCTTGATGAAATAGCCGCTACGCTCGCGGCTTTCGAGGAAGCCTTCATCGACGAGCTGCTGATAGGCAAGCACCACGGTGTTGCGCGCGACGCCCAGCAGCGTCGCCAGATCACGGCTTGAGGGCATCCGCGCATTGCGAGGAATACGACGCTCCTCGATGGCCGCTACAATCATTTGCCGGATCTGGACTTGAAGCGAGCGCCCCTCATGCGAGAATTTACGGAAGAGCGCTTCCCAGATGATGGGCTCATCGCCGTTCAAGATCCGTTGCGCGGGCGCGCCTTTGGGCTCGGGACGATTCACGCTTACGCAATCCTCTGGTTCTACAATTATGAGACCAGACGAGCATGATGGAGCCAGTTTGTCAAAGCTGGACCAGCAGCGGGCGCCAAAGGGTGCCGCCGCCCCTTATTCCGGAAAGGTAACGCGGATCAGCCGCAGCTTAAATCGGCCAAGGGAGTGAATAGGTCTTCACATTGGTGAAGAATTTCATCGCTTCCATCACGCCTTCTTTGACGCCGTTGCCTGAATCTTTGATGCCGCCGAAGGGCGACATCTCAATCCGGTAGCCCGGCACTTCCCAAATATTCACGGTGCCCACATTCAACCCTTCAATGAAGGCGGTGATGCGATCAAGCCGGTTTGTGCAAACGCCTGACGACAGGCCGAAGGCGGTTGAATTTGAAATCTCAATCACCTTCTCGACATCATTCGGCACGCGCACAATCGGCACGATGGGGCCGAATGTTTCTTCCATTACAAGTTCAGAAGAGTGCGGAACAAAATCAACTGTGATCGGAGGCAGCAATGCGCCCTTGCGTTCCGGATGATAAAGAATCTTCGCACCCTGTTCCGCCGCTTTCAACACGCGCTGCTCAAACAAAGCCGCAGCCTGCTCATGAACAACTGTACCGAGATCTGTATCCGGACTCATCGGATCACCGAATTTGATCTTCTTCACTTTCTCGAGTACTTTCGCAACGAACGCATCAGCAACCTTTTCCATGCAGAGAATGCGTTTTACGGCTGTACAGCGCTGACCGGAATTTCTTGTCGCGCCAGCAACGGCGAGTTCTGCCGCCTTATCGAGATCGCTATCGGAGAGGTCATCGCAGATGATCAGAGGGTCATTGCCACCGAGTTCAAGCGCCGCGCGCTTGTAACCGGCTTTCGTCGCAATCAATTTGCCAACGGTAACGCCACCGGTGAAGGTGATGAGCTCGATATCAGGATTGGTTACCATTTCATCGCCGATATCATTCGGCATGCCTGTGACCACCTGAAACATTTCAGGTGGCAGTCCTGCTTCATAAAGAATGTCGGCAAGCGCAATCGCGGTAAGCGGTGTGAGCTCGGTTGGTTTGCAGACAACACGGTTATTCGTGGCGATTGCCGGTGCGATTTTATGAGAAACCATGTTGAGCGGGTGATTGAAAGGCGTAATTGCCGAAATCGCCCGCACGGGTTCGCGCTTGGTGTAAATCTTTCTCGGCTTTCCATGCGGCGTGAGATCGCACGAGAAAATTTGCCCGTCATCGAGAATGGAAAGCTGCCCCGCAAGCATGAACACGTCATATGCGCGGCCGCATTCATAGAGCGAATCTTTCAATGAAATGCCAAGCTCCCGCGTGATCAAAGGCGAAAGCGTGTCTTTGCGCGCGTTGATCAGCTCAGCTGTGCGGAAGAGAATTTTCTGCCGCTCATAACGCGTGAGTTTGGGTTTGAAATTGGAGGCAATTGAAAACGCTTTGCGCGCATGTTCGGCGCGTCCTGCCGGAACAGTGCCCATTACTTCATTGGTATAGGGATAATGAACATTCACGACAGCGTCGGTTGAAACTTCTTTGCCACCGATGCGCATCGCGCCTTTGATGATCTCGCTCATAATTTACTCCGCAGCCGAACAACCGACAAAATAGGCATCGAAATTACGCAAACCTTCGGGGAGTGTTGCCGATTTCGTATTGATGAAGAAGGGTACCGTTTGCTCGGTCAACCCGCCATGTGAACGCAAAGGCACATCAAGGCCTGAGAGATCATGTTTTGATCGCGAGGTACCGATGACTTTACTTTTGTTTTTTCCGCCTGAGACGGCAATAACATCACCTGTCCGATCCGGCGGCAGACCAAAGCGGGCACAGGCTTCCGCTTTTTCTAAGACCGCATCCATACCTTCAAGGGTCGCAAGATGTTTTGTAACGGCTTTGGGATCAGCACCATAGGTATAAATCGCGGCATAAGAACCGAGAGCGCCGTGATGTACGACATAGGGATCGGTGATCGGCAAAATTACTTTGGTCTTGCCTTCGCCAAAGGCCACATCAAGATCATCTTGTAGATAGAGAACATCCGGTTCGCCATTCGAAAGATGTTTGTCATTCATACCATGATCGGCTGTGACGATCAGTGTGACGCCGAGCGCATCGAGTTGACCGACATAGGAATCAAACATCGCATAGAAATCGAGCGCGCCCTTTTCGGTTGGCCCATATTTGTGCTGAATAAAATCTGTAGTCGAAAGATAAGTAATATCCGGTTGGAATTCCGGGATGAGCTTTACGCCCGCTGCAAAAACAAATTCCGAAAGATCAGCGGAATAAACATCGGGCAGAGCCATCGACCACTGGGCGCAGGGATTATCAATTCCGTTTTCCGCACGTGTGGCCTTGTCCGCCTTCTCCGACGAGAAGGCGATTGCACTTCCGTCATACACAAGCCCTTTTGATAACAGCAGCCGCAATTTATCTTTTGCAGTAACCATCAAGATCCGTGCGCCTGCTTTTTGAAACTCAGCAAAGATTGTTGGTGCGCGTAACCATTTCGGATCATTCATCATCGTCTCAAGACCCGTATCGGGGTCGATGAGATAATTGCCGCAAATGCCATGGATTTCAGGTGGACGACCAGTAGCGATTGAGAGATTATTTGGATTGGTGAAACTCGGCACAACCGAATGCGCGCGATATTCGCCGCCTTTTTGAATTACGCGCTCGAGGTTTGGCATCAATCCCCGCTTGCGCGCTTCATCTGTATAAGCGGGCTCCGAGCCGTCTAGGCAAATCACCACGAGAGGCTTCTGCGGCCATGAATAAGTTCTGCCATTGACGTTGATAGAGTTTTTGTTGGTCATAACGATTACTCGGCCGGTGTGAGATCTTTGACATTCATGGCTTTGAGCGTGGCTTCAGTTGCATCAACGAGCATCGCCATTACGTCGTGATCGAGCGCACCCATATTGCCAACGCGAAAACTTGGCTTCTTAGTCAGTTTGCCGGGATAGATGATGAAGCCGCGTTGTTTCAAACCTTCGTAAAAGCGTGTGAAATCAAAATTCGGATCACGCGGTGTTGCAAATGTCTGAATGATCGGCCCTGTTTCATTATCGCCGAGAAGCGGCGTCAAACCGATGCGGCGCATACCGTCGCGCATTGCTTTGGCAGTTTTCTTGTAACGGGCAAGACGACCGGGTGCACCGCCTTCCTCTTTATGTTGTTCAAGCGCTTTAGCGAAGGCGACTAAGATATGCGTGGGCGGCGTATAACGGAATTGTCCGCTTTTCTCCATATAAGCCCATTGCTCATAGAGATCGAGCGAGAGCGAATGCGAAACGCCTTGTGAGGCTTCAAGCAAATCGCGCCGAGCAAGAATATAAGTAAAGCCCGGCACACCTTCGATACATTTATTCGCCGATGAAATCAGCACATCAATACCCATACGCTTCATCGACAGATCCATCGCACCAAAACTCGACATTGCATCAAGAATGACAATACATCCGGCCTTCTGTGCAACGGCGGCAATATCTTCGACAGGATTTACAATGCCACTTGTCGTTTCGCATTGGACAAGAAAGACGGCACCAACATCAGGATTGGCTTTCAATAGCGCCGAAACTTCATCAGCGGAGGGCGCTTCAAGCTCATCGGTCTCATAAGAGATGAAATCACGATTCATATAAGACATCGCTTTGATCGCGCGTTCGCCATACGCACCATTGGTGAGCATTAATGTCTTCTTATTTTTGGGCGCAAAGCTGCCAAGTGCCGCTTCAACGCCGTAAGACCCTGAGCCTTGCAGCAACACACATTCGAAACCCTGCGAGGCATCCGCAATCTCGAGAAGATCAGCGCGAATCGATGCCACAACCGCGCGTAAATCCGCGT
>CAWUMH010000077.1:0-7742 GCA_963923565.1 uncultured Alphaproteobacteria bacterium | reverse complement strand
CTAAGAAGGCAATAAATATAATGTTCTAGCCGTAACGCAGTGCCGCTAATCCCACTGCAACAAATGCCGCTGCGATATAACGCGAACGACCAAACTTCTCACCAAGTAACAAAGCACCAAAAAGCGTTGCAAAAAACACCGATGATTCACGGACTGCCGCAACATGGCCGATAGGTGCTTCTGTCATGGCCCAAATCGCGATACCATAAGATGCAAACGCTGCGCCGCCGCCTATAATCGCCGTCTTCCATTGTGTCATCAAAGGGCGAATGATTGATCGGCCACGCATGAAAATTGCAATGGGGACAAAGAAAATGCCATCAAGAAATTCAAGCCAAATATTATAACTGACTGAATGTTGCGAGAGGCGTCCGCCAACGCCATCAACAACAGTATAAAGCGCGATAATTCCGGCGTTAATCAACGCAACAAATAAAGTTGTACGATCAAGGCCACCTTTGCGAATACCATCAGTTGCCAACCAAAGAATTCCGCAACTCAGTGACAGTGCTCCGGCTAAAGCGAGGCCGGTTGGAATTTCACCTAACGAGAAAGCGGCGATGATTGTTGCGAGCAACGGTGCAGAACCGCGGGTTACCGGATAAGCGACAGATAAATCTGCATTGCGATAAAGCAAAACAATCGCGGTGAAATAGCCAATATGAATAATGGCGGAAGCCAGAAGATATGGCCATGAGTCGATGGCGGGTAACGGCGCGATGAAAATCAGCGGGAAGGCAATGATGCCGCCACCGGCAGCAACCAGTGTCGTCGAAACAAGTTTGTCTGATCCCGCTTTGACAAGCGTATTCCACCCCGCGTGCAACATCGCGGCGAAAAGAACGGCGGCAAAGACGTGGATCTCCAAAGACCCGCCCTCCTTGAACCGGCCCGCACTCGCTTCTCTTCTATGACAATTATATGACTATCCGAAAGCCCCCGATCGGATAGGGCAGCCACTGGCGCAGGGCATGGAAATTGCCTATTTAATGCAAGTCATAGTTTTAGGGCCTATAGGCACACACTCATGAATAGTACCCGCTGGACCCTCGCGATTGCGGCCGCCGTTGCACTGGCCTTTTTTACGGTACTGGTCGCGATTCCTTTTATGACCACGACACTGTCCGACGGTGTTCAGGCTTATAGTCAAGGAGATTATGCCAAGGCCTATAAGGACCTGAAGCCGATGGCGGCGGACGGTGAACCGACCGCACAATATATTCTCGGAGAAATGTACAGGCTCGGCCAAGGCGTGAAGAAGGACGAGGCTACGGCCGTCAAATGGTACAAGAAAGCCGCGGAAGGCGGATCGCCGGAAGGTCAATATGCTTTAGGCATGTGTTACGCGACCGGTGTTGGCACGGAGGTTGACATGATCGGCGCCTATCAATGGCTGAGCCTCTCAATCATCCGCCTCGCCTCTTGGCAAAATGAACGGCGCTCCCTAGCGGTCGATACACGGTCAAAATTGCTCACCGCCATGGATCAATCCGATGTCGAGAAGGCGAAGGCCCTCGTTCTTTCCTGGGATAAGAAATTGGGCGGCAGTTAGGCTTTTCAGGCCGACTTTGGCCCTACATCCGGCGCGCAATATAGCCGGTAAAGCAACCCAATCAATTCAGACACATTCTGGGTGGCGAGCGAATAATAGATCGTCTGCGACTCACGTCTCGTCGTCACCAACCCATCGGCCCGCAGTCGGGCAAGATGCTGCGAAAGGGCAGACTGGCTCAGGCCCACAGATTCCTGGAGCTTCGTGACCGAGCGCTCGCCCTGATGCAATTCGCACAAAATCATCAACCGATAGCGATTGGCCATCGCTTTCAGAAAGGCTTCGGCCTCGGTTGCTTTGGGGATGAGTTCGTTTAATTCCATATGTCACTTGCTAATTTAGTATAATCTAATATATAAGCCTTCTCGATCAACGGTAACAAAGTAGCCGCCGTCCGGACGAGTCCCGCGTAATCTAACAAAGAGGAACTTCCATGTCTTCCGATTCTCGTGATTGGCCCCAATGGACGCGCGACCTTTCCGCAGGGTTACGTAATCTCCGCTCCGGCGCGCCTGATGTGATGAAGGGCTTTTCCTCAATTGCTCAAGCGGCGCTTCAACCAAGCACGCTCGATGCAAAAACCAAAGAATTGATTGCGCTAGCCATCGGCATTGCGGTGCGCTGCGATGATTGTATCGCCTTTCATGTGAAGGCTGCCATTGACCATGGCGCGACGCGTGAGGAAGTGCTCGAGACACTCGGCATGGCCATTTATATGGGCGCCGGTCCTTCAGCCATGTATGCTAGCCACGCGCTTGAAGCGTTCACTCAATTCAGCAACGCTAAGTCAGCCGCATAATTCAATCAAAGGATAATCACATCATGTCGATTGCAACTCTCATTTCGCGTTTGCTTGGCTCCTCTAGTGTTCCCGCTATCGAGCATGAAGATATGCAAAAGGCCGTTGAAAGCGGCGAATGCCATATCGTCGATGTGCGCGAGCCGAACGAATATCAAACAGGTCATGTTCCGGGAGCCATCAATCATCCGCTCTCATCGTTCGATCCGCAAAAATTACCACAAGGAAAGCCTTTGATCCTCGTGTGTCAGGCGGGTGGACGATCAGCCAAAGCCTTAGCCGCAACACATGCCTCAGGCCGAAAAGACGCTGTTCATTATGCGCCGGGCACGGGCGGATGGAAAATGCGCGGCGAAAAAATTTCGTTCTAAATTTTTATAGCCACGAAACCTTATTTCACTTCAATCATAACAAGATCGCGAACATCGTCAGCGGTGATCACTGTTTTGATTTCTCCCAAGCGACTAAGATCATCTTGCGTATGTGTAAAGCGATAGCCGGGTGTACCGGGGCGTATCGTATCCATCACAATATAGCGCAACGGAATTGTTCTTGTGACAGTCAATATAGTCTGTTCAATGAAATCCATCTCAATCATATGAATCCAATTAACGAGGATTATGACATCGACAGATGAAAAATCATTTTGCTTAAATGCAGAGATGATTTGATCCGGTGAAGCGAAATCGGCAACCGCAAATGAAACCGGTCCCTCGACACAAAATCGTGCCGCCTTGAGAACCTGCGGGTCGCGATCAAGGCCCAGTCTTTTTTTCGCCCTGACGCGCCCGAGAATATCGCCGAGGCCCACACCGATTTCGACAACGCAATCATGCGGGACGCTTTCGATAAGCCTCACCACATCGGCTTTATAAGGACGCGCGTGAAAATTTCCGGTCACATGCCAAGGGTCAAAGCCGTAAATCAGATGCAAAATCTTGTTGCGTAGCGCCTCGAAAGCTGCGCCCAAGACGCGCTCCACGCCAATCGCGCCGAGTTTTTTGGTAAGGCGGGTCGCGAGAGAAGGCATGCTCAAGGATCGGTTCGTCCAAAAATTCGGTTTAGGGAGACACGAAAGAAGGCTTTATGGCGGAGAGGGGGAGATTCGAACTCCCGATACCCTTGCGAGTATGCCGCATTTCGAGTGCGGTGCATTCAACCACTCTGCCACCTCTCCGGGAGATGTAGGCGCAAGCCCCTTGTGGTCGGCGGGTCGATAGCATGCGAATTTTTCTTTCACAAGCGTCGCGGCCTTGAGCGCACCCTTCTAGCCAAAGTGCTCAATGGTCGGACAAATCATGGCCCCGAACGCAAAAACCCCATCGGGGAAGATCGCGGCGCATTGACTCTTGCGGATTGGACCTGTAGCACACCGGCTCTGGCGCGGAGTCCATTATTCCGCGCTTATTTCGTTGGAAAATTGTCTAAAATCCTCCGGGATCGGCGAAAATCCGGCGACAACTGTCAAAAAGGCGTCCGTTTGCGGAGATTCCGTAGGCAGAGACGTTAGAACACGGGAAATGAGAGATGTTCGCAGTCATCAAGACCGGTGGCAAACAATATAAGGTCGCCGCCAATGACCGTATCACGGTCGAAAAACTCGAAGGGACGGCCGGTTCGGCTGTTACTTTCTCCGATGTGCTTATGATTGGTGCCGACGTAGGCGCCCCAACCCTCGCGGGTGCGGCCGTCACCGGCGAAATCATCGAGCAAACACGGTCTGCGAAGACAATTTCGTTCTTCAAGCGCCGTCGCCAGAATTCAAAGCGTAAGCGCGGTCATCGCCAGGAGCTGACGGTCATCCGGATCGACGGCATCTATAAGGCGGGTGAAGCGCCGAAGCCTGTAGCCACGACCGTGAAAGCGGCTCCGGCTGCGGCGGTTGCTGCCGAAGCGCCGGCCAAAAAGCCGGCAGCGAAAAAGGCTGCAGCGCCCAAGGCGGAAGGCGAAAAGAAGCCTGCCGCTAAGAAGCCCGCTGCCAAGGCCAAAAAGGCCGACGCAGAATAAAACGGATCGTCAGCAGAATCCCGGGTTGTTAGAACCCATGTTAGAGATTTAGGAGCAGAACAATGGCTCACAAAAAAGCAGGCGGTTCATCCCGCAACGGACGTGACTCCGAAGGCCGTCGCCTTGGTGTCAAAAAATTCGGGGGCGAAGCAGTTCTCGCCGGCAACATCATTGTCCGCCAACGCGGCACGAAAGTGCATCCTGGCGCTAATGTAGGCATGGGCAAAGATCACACTTTGTTTGCAACCGCGCCGGGCACGGTGGAGTTTAAAAAGAAGACCAATGACCGGATGTTCGTAACGGTCGTCACACGAAAAGCAGCCGAGTAACGGCGGAACGGTTTCAAAAGAACCCCCGCCGGCCCCTCGAGGTCCCCGGCGGATGCGGTTCTGATCAGAAACCATCCGATCCCGTTCAAAAGACGGAAAAACGGGGATGTCGGGGAACCGGCGTCCCCTTTGTCGTTTTTCAGTCACCAAATCGTGCCAGTTGGCCGAGGCGGATCGATCGGGAGGATCGGATCATGTTCAGGGATATCACGCGCGACGACGTGTATCGGATCGAGACGCAGCGCCTCTGGCTGCGTTGGCCAAAGAATAATGATGCAAAGGACATTGCTGATCATCTCGGCGATAATCGTATCGCCGAGATGACGGGCCGTATCAAACATCCCTATGCACGAAGCGATGCCGAGGCTTACATTTTCTCAGCCCGCAATTCGAATAGTGACGGTCATGGCATTGCGCTTGTAATTGCACCGAAGCCGCGTCCGAATGCCGTTATTGGTGCAATTGCACTTACGCGTGAGCCCAATGATGCGGGCGAACTGCCAACCCATGAGCTTACTCTCGGCTATTGGATCGGTGTACCACATTGGGGGCAAGGCTTTGCCAGTGAGGCAGTGCTTGCCTTGCTTTCGACGGGTTTCACATTGACGTCGGCTGAACAAATCATTGCCACAGTTAAGCCCGAGAACACAGCTTCAAAACGCGTTCTTGCGAAAGCAGGGTTTGTCGAGACAGGTCGTGAAACGCGTTTCATGCCTGCACGCAATCGCGACGAAGATGTGGACTGTTACGCATTGACACGTAAGGCCTGGCGCGATGGTGCGTCATGGTCTGCCTATGGTGCCGCTGCGTAAAAACAGAGCTGAAAGTCTTTGAAAGGATTATGCCATGATGTCATCACTGATGACGCGTTCGCTTATAGTATTGTCTGCCCTTTTTGCATTCGCGTTCCCTAGCTACGCGAAAGACAAAGATCTCGTACTCGAACAATTTTTGCGCGGCACACTCCATGCCGAAGGCCAATTTCGTAATTCATGGACGGGTCAAGAACGTGGTCTGAAAGTTGTGATGCGCGGGACATGGGATAATGCGCAGCGCATTCTCACCCTCGACGAAGACATTACGTATTCGGACGGTGAGAAAGGCAAAGTTGTCTGGGTATTCACCAAAAATGAAGACGGTTCCTATCAAGCCAAACGTGACGGCGTTGCAGCCACCATCTCCAAGGATCAAGGCGCGGTCATTCTGCGCTATACGGCCTCATTTGGCGGCGTCGGGCTCGATTTTGTCGATCGGCTCGAGTTGACCGACGAAAAGACGGTTCTCAATACCGCGACGGTCAATTTCCTTGGCTTTATTCCGGTGGGGTCGGTTACGCTCACGATCCACAAAAACGGCCATTAACCCAATCACGGCTTTTCACGCTCCCTTTTTCTATAAATTCCTGTAGGAAGGGCGCATGAAATTTCTTGATCAGGCCAAGGTCTATATCCGCTCCGGCGATGGCGGCGCGGGTTCAGTCTCCTTCCGGCGCGAAAAATTTATCGAATTTGGGGGCCCCGACGGCGGTGACGGCGGGCGGGGCGGCGATGTGCGCGTCGAATGCGTCGAAGGCCTCAACACCCTCATCGACTATCGCTATCAGCAACATTTCAAAGCGCGGCCCGGTGGGCATGGCATGGGTAAAAACCGTGCGGGCGGCAAAGGCAGTGATGTTGTTCTGAAAGTGCCGAAAGGCACGCAGATTTTCGATGAAGATGGTGAAACTCTCATCGCTGACTTAACCGAAATCGGCCAAACGATAACGCTCGCCAAAGGCGGCAATGGTGGGTTTGGTAATGCCTATTTCACGACCTCAACCAATCGCGCACCGCGTCATGCCAATCCTGGCCTACCGGGTGATGAGCGCTGGATCTGGTTGCGCTTGAAACTAATTGCCGATGCCGGCCTTGTTGGATTGCCCAATGCTGGCAAGTCGACCTTTCTTGCGAGTGTTACGGCTGCAAAGCCAAAGATTGCCGACTATCCGTTCACGACATTGCATCCCGGACTCGGTGTTGTGCGGGTAGATGGTCGTGAATTTGTGCTCGCTGATATTCCCGGCCTCATTGAAGGTGCGCATGAAGGTCATGGACTCGGTGATCGCTTTTTAGGTCACGTCGAACGCTGCCGCGTGCTGTTGCATCTTGTTGATGCGACATCGGACGATGCCGGCAAAGCCTATAAAATTGTACGCGACGAACTCGATGCCTATGGCAATGGTCTCGAGGAAAAAATTGAAATCGTTGCGCTTTCGAAAATCGACGCCGTAACGCCAGAGATTTTAAAAAGCCAAAAAGCAAAATTGAAACGCGCTTCAAAAAAAGAGCCCATGCTGGTGTCCGCCGCTGCAAATAAGGGGGTGACAGAGATATTGCGCGCGCTCGCTTCGATCATTGATGAACAACGCGTGAGCGAAAGCAAAGCTGGCCACATCGACGAGGCGTGGCACCCATGAGCAAGCGTCCGGATTTTTCGAAATTCAAACGCATTGTTGTCAAAGTCGGTTCATCACTTCTCGTCGATCCGGCTAAAGGATTAAAATCCGAATGGCTCACCGCGCTTGGTGATGATTTATCCGCTCTCTATGAAAAAGGCGTCGATGTTTTAGTCGTGTCATCAGGCGCGATTGCACTTGGGCGTGGCGTATTAAAACTACCGCGCGGTCCCTTGAAGCTCGAAGAAAGCCAAGCTGCGGCAGCGGTCGGACAGATCGAATTATCCCGTGCATGGGCCGAAGTCTTTAGCACACACAAAATCACGACTGGCCAAATTCTGGTTACTCTCGGTGATACCGAAGAACGCCAACGTTATCTCAATGCGCGCGCAACAATTGCGCGTCTCATTGATTTGAAGGCCATTCCCGTTGTGAATGAAAATGATACCGTGGCGACAACCGAAATTCGCTATGGTGACAATGATCGATTGGCAGCGCGAGTTGCGACGATGGCAGGCGCTGATCTTTTGATTTTGCTCTCGGATATTGATGGGCTCTACAACGCGCCGCCCGCAAACGATCCGAATGCTAAATTGATTCCCCTCGTTCCGCGTATCACGG
>CAWUMH010000076.1:0-7910 GCA_963923565.1 uncultured Alphaproteobacteria bacterium | reverse complement strand
ACAGGCGGCTTGTCTAGGGCGTTCTGATCGCCTATAAGCGCCCGTCTTCGCGAGACGCGCCCTTCGTCTAGCGGTCTAGGACGTCGCCCTTTCACGGCGAAAACACGGGTTCGAGTCCCGTAGGGCGCGCCAATGATTTCAAAGGCTTATAAGCCTTTTGCGAATACGTGACCTCATATCCTCTAAAGATGTGTCCTGTTTTAGGAATGGCGGCCTGTCGCTGTTAAAGGCCTCTGGCCGGCCCAGAAGCATTCGACCGCTGCGTTCTGCCGAATTTAGTCTCTCCGCTTTCTTGGCGAATACGCGCATCTATGCGAACCTCGCCGAGCTGTTCAGGCCAAGGGTGGGGATAATTGTGATGAGCGCTTCAGATTCGTCCAAAACGGCGCTGATCACGGGAGGCGCGCGCGGCATCGGATGGGGGATTGCTGAAGCCCTGCTCGCGGAAAACTATCAGGTGATCGTGACGGGTCTCACCGATGAAGAGGTAGTTGCTGTTCCGTCTCGTGAACGGCTTCATGCGCAACGGCTCGATGTCACGGATGATCACGCTGTCACCGCGCTGATTGCGTCAATCGCGCGGATCGATTGTCTTATCAATTGTGCCGGCATCATTCTGCGTGGTGGTGCCGAATATGACATCACCTCGTTTAAATCCGTTATCGATGTGAATCTGACGGGTACGATGCGGATGTGTTTGGCTGCTCATGATAAGCTTCGCGCTTCCGGTGCTGGTGTGATTGTGAACACCGCGTCGATGTTATCTTTCTTTGGGGGACCGCTCACGCCGGCCTATGCGGCATCAAAGGGTGGGATTGTGCAACTTACAAAATCATTGGCGGTTGCATGGGCGCCCGACAATATCCGCGTCAATGCGATTGCGCCTGGATGGATCGCCACCGAACTCACAAAAGGCGCGCGCGATGATCACGATCGCAATGCTTCAATCATGGCGCGAACGCCGATGAAGCGCTGGGGTTCACCTGATGATATAGGCGGCGTGGTCGCTCATCTTTGCTCGGATGCAGCACGATATATGACGGGTGCAGTTATCCCCATTGATGGCGGATATGCCGCGAATTGATGTCAAGGAGGTCTGAGAATGTCTAATACAGGCGCGACCAATCGTTCGGGCGTTATGGAAGATGAGTCGACGCAGCGTATTGCTTATCGACATCCGCAACCCAAAGATGCTTTTCCTGAAATTGTTATTCCCCATGCCGTGCCTGAAGACGAGCGGCTATGGGTGCCGCAAGCCAAGAATGTGTGGTTTCGCCCACTCTGCCTTTCAGCCAGTCGGGGCTATTGGGTCAATTTATTGCGGGTTAGAAAATCAGGCGTATTGTCACGGCATCGTCATCCGCAACCCGTTCACGGCTATGTGATCAAAGGATCATGGCGTTATCTTGAACATGATTGGGTCGCGACCGAAGGGGCTTACGTTTATGAAGCGCCGGGTGAAACCCACACGCTGGTTGTAGACGATGATGTGACTGAAATGATCACGATGTTTCAAGTGAATGGCGCGATGATCTATGTTAATCCCGATGGCGCAGTTCAAGGCTATGAGGATGTCTTCACCAAGATCGACATGTGCCGCAAACATTTTGCGCAGATTGGTTTTGGCGAGTCTTATGTTGAACAGTTTATTCGGTAAGCGGGATTTTGCATCGATCAAGGTAACGCTTTAACTCGGGAAGCGTTGCCGAAGTTCTGCCACTTGATCGGCCGTCAGCGGATTTGTTTTCTCGCCGCGTAGCATCAGAAAAAGTTTTGCCGTTTCTTCAAGTTCTTCGGTCGCGGCCATGGCGCTCTCAAGCGATGAGCCGGACACAACCGGTCCGTGATTGGCAAGTAAAACCGCGTGATGATTTTGCGCCTTCGTCTCTACTTCCCTTGCCAAGGCTTGATCACCGGGCGGAAAATAACGGATCAAAGGAAGGCGGCCGATGCGCATCACATAATAGGCTGTCAGAGGCGGGAGACAGTCCTGCGTATCAAGTCCGCAAAGGCATGATACCGCGACAGCATGTGTCGAATGCAAATGCACGACCGCTTCGCATGTCGGCCGTTTGCGATACATGGAGAGATGGAGAAAGGCTTCTTTGGTTGGCGCATCACCTGATAGATGACTGCCTTTATCATCAAGATGAGATAGACGTGCGGGATCGAGATCGCCGAGTGAGACATTCGTCGGGGTCATCAACCATCCGCCATCGGGCAAGCGCACAGAGAGATTGCCTGATGTGCCAAAGGTCAAGCCCCGAGCAAAGAGCGAGTGGCCGCAGGCACAGAGTTTCTCACGAAGCGAATTGATGAGGCTCATGAGAGACGATCCCACGCTTTGAGAAAGAAATCGGGTGCGCCAAAATTTCCTGATTTTAAAGCCAGCGCCAAGTGAGGCCCAGAACGGCTTTTGGTCCAGGGCACACCGGGATCAATTTCAGGGCCGATTTCCAAAAGACCAACACCCAAAGCTTCAACAACAGCGCCCGATGTTTCGCCACCGGCAATGATCAAGCGTGTGAAGCCTTTTTCAACGAGGCGCTTTGCAAGCGTGGCCATAAGATGTTCGATTAAGAGGCCTGCCTTCTCGCGTCCAAGTTTTGCTTGGACCTTTGCAACATGGTCAGGATCATCGCTCGAATAAATCAAGGGTAAAGCGTCTGAGGGCAGGGCATCAACCCAAGCGAAGATTTTATTGGATGTGCATGAACCATCGGCAACGGCGAAGGGATCAATTTGAAAATGCGGCAGTCCCGCTTTTTGTGCGGCTGTGATCTGGCCGCGTGTCGCGACCGAGCATGAACCGGCAAGAATAGCTCTGCGCCCCTGCGGCGCATCAAGACGCGCAGGAGGGGTTGCAAGCGCTTTGATCAAACCGGCGGCGCGATAGGCCTCGGGCAAGCCAATCGCTATTCCTGAGCCGCCTGTGATGAGTTTGAGCGATGCTGCCGCTTGGCCGATCTCACGCAGATGCGTATTCGTGATTGCATCAACGATTGCCAAGCGTTTGCCAGCCGCTTGTTCACGCTTGAAGGCCGCGGCAATTGCTGCGGCACCTTGATCAACATCATTGAACGCAACATGACCGACTTGGGCTGAGCATTGTTTTTGCAAGACGCGACGCAAATCGCTGTCGCGCATCGGCGTTAACGGGTGATCACGCATCGGGCTTTCGGCGAGAGGCACGCCATTGACGAAAAGCTGGCCCATATAGATCGAGCGACCGGTTGCTGGAAAAGCCGGGCAGGCGATTGTGAAATCGCTCTTAAGTCGATCAAGAAGCGCCTCGGCAACTGGTCCTATATTACCCTGATCGGTTGAATCGAATGTTGAGCAATATTTGAAAAAGAGACGTTGTGCGCCATGTGAAGTCAGCCAATCACAAGCCGCGAGTGAAAGATCAATCGCGTCCTTCACGGGGATTGTGCGGGACTTTAATGCGATGACGACTGCGTCATAATGTGACAGGTCAGTTTCGCCCTGCGGCACGCCGGTCGATTGGAGCGTTCTCAGACCCTCGCGGGAGAGCATCAGCGCGAGGTCGGTTGCTCCCGTTAAATCATCAGCGATGCACCCGAGGATCATCGGCAAGGCCCCTTTTGAATGCTGCCTTTTCCGGCGCTTAATTTTTCGATCGGTAGGTGCGCGGCCTAAGCCTGTCAACTAAGCGCGGGTGATCTGACATACGGCCCGCTAAAATTGGGTGGCTCTGTCATTCTTTTGCATGGGGGCATTGCCCGAGACCAACTGGACCATCAGGCCATCGCCGTGGAATGCTCACCTCATAAAGAGGGTTGCCCGGCAGAGGACAGCCAAAAACACATTGGGGGCATTATGAGCGATCCAGCACATTTATCGGCTGCGGTCATTGGGCTTGGCTCGATGGGTCTCGGCATGGCGCGGTCAATCGCGCGGGCGGGACTGTCGCTCAAAGCCTTTGACGTCAATCCGCAGGCTTTGGAGGCGATCGCTGATGTCGGGCAGGGCGCATCCGATATCATCTCGGCAACAAGAGACTGTGACATTGTTGTTTGTGTCGTGGTCAATGCCAAACAGACTCGTGACGTCCTGCTCGGACCTCAAGGTGCCGTGAAAGCGATGAAGCCGGGTGGCGTCGTTGTGTCATGTGCAACCATGTCGCCGGAGGAAGCGCGCGCGATTGGCGCGGCTGTTAATGAGGCGGGACGGCTCTATCTAGATGCGCCGATCAGTGGCGGCCCGGCAAAGGCTGCGAGCGGGCAGATGACGATCATGGCCTCAGGTACGCGTGATGCGTTTTCACGCGCGCGCCCCGCGCTCGAAGCAATGGCCGGGAAAATCTATGAACTTGGTGATGAAGCTGGGATTGGTGCGTCCTTTAAAATGATCAATCAAATGCTCGCGGGCGTTCATATTGCAGCGGCCTGCGAAGCCATGAGCTTTGCCGCGAAGCTTGGTCTTGATCTCAAAAAAGTTTTTGAAGTGATCACGGCATCCGCGGGCAATTCATGGATGTTTGAAAATCGGGTGCCGCATATTCTTGACGGGGATTATAGCCCGAAGAGTGCCGTTTCGATTTTCACAAAAGATCTCGGTATCATTTCCGATATGGGGCGAAGCGAAAAATTTCCGCTCTCGCTTTCAGCCGCTGCATTGCAAATGTTTCTGATGACTGCCGCTGCGGGTATGGAACGCGATGACGACGCCTCTGTAGCGCGGCTTCTCGCTCAGATCGCGGGTGTCGATCTTCCAAAGTCCGCCTAATTCGGGGAGATTATCCATGCCGCGTTTAGCTGCCAATCTCACAATGATGTTTAACGAGTGGGATTTTCTCGACCGGTTTGCGGCTGCCGCAGACGCTGGTTTCGATGCCGTCGAGTTTCTGTTCCCTTATGATCATGCCGTAGACATTATAGCAAAGCGCTTGCAGGATCATCGTCTCACGCAAGCACTCTTTAATTGCCCACCGGGTGATTGGGCAAAGGGTGAGCGGGGCATCGCGTCGCTTACGGGTCGTGAAGATGAATTTCGGCAGTCAATTGACAAAGCCCTGATTTACGCTGATACGACGGGTGTAAAGCGCTTGCATGTTATGAGTGGTCTATCAGATCGTCATGATCCTGCGGCGTTAAAAACCTATCGTGCTGCACTCATCTATGCGTGTGAGAAAGCGCAAAAACAGTCGATCGATATTTTGATCGAACCGATCAACGGCCGTGACATGCCGGGCTATTTTCTGAATGATTTTAACTTTGCGGCGGCGCTTATTACGGACCTCGCATTGCCAAATCTCAAATTGCAATATGATATCTATCATCGACAAATCATTCACGGCGATGTGACGAAAAGCTTAGAAGCGCTCATGCCGATGATTGGGCATATCCAAATCGCTGCCGTGCCGTTGCGCCATGAGCCGATGTCGGGCGAACTCGATGATGCGCGCGTGCTGCACCATCTTGATCAATTGGGGTATCAAGGCTTTGTTGGCCTCGAATATCGTCCCGCAAAAGGCACACGCGAAGGCCTTGCTTGGCGCGATGAATTTATGAAAACCGCATAGCTTTTAAAAATAAAAACGCCGCCTTGAAGGGCGGCGTTTTTGAGTGGTGATGCTGTTTGCAGTTATTTTGCGTGACCTGCGATGAGGGCGTTGGCCTCTTTTGATTTTTCCATCTGCGACATGTGGCCTGTGTCGGCGAAGAGCTCGACCTTGGCAAAGCCCTTGACGGCATCCGTGTGAGAGGCGGGGATGATGTGGTCATCCTTGCCATGGATGGCGAGAAGCGGAATGCCTGTTGCCTTGAAGGCATCGGCGAGATTTTCTGACTGCTTGCCGCCTTTGAACACGGTGTCGGCGAGTGTGCGGAGCGCATCCGGCACGCCATCAAGACGTTTATATTTCAGGATGTCATCGATCATCTGACGACCGACGAGCGATGAATCAAAGAAGAGCTGCTCGAGGAACGGCTTAATCTCGCGGCGTGATTCCGAGCTGATGAAGCCGTTGATATAGTCCATATTGATGTCAGCTCCGAGACCGGCAGAGCCAAACACCGTGACGCTTGAGATGCGCTTCGGTGCAGCAATTGCCGTTTTCAACGAAATCGCGCCACCAAGCGAATGGCCAATCAGATTGGCGCTGTCGATTTTGAGGGCATCCATGAAGGACAACACAACATCGGCAAGGCCCTTAAGCGACGCGTCTTTAAACGCCTTCACCGAGCGGCCGTGGCCGGGCAGATCAAGCGCATAGATTGTAAATTGATCGGCAAGACCTGAGGTGTTGAAGAGCCAATTATCAAGATCGCCACCAAAGCCGTGAATGAAGATCAAGGTTTTTGCGCCGTCGCCATATTTGGCATAACGGATTTCACCGACCGGCAATTCAATTGTCGCATAGGCGCTGACTTCTTCTTCGCCTTCATCCGCTGCGGGCGGAACATAAGTCGAGAGGTACGCGTCAATCTCGCTGTCAGGGACATCAGCTTCCGCCAAAATGGCGAGAAGGGTTTTAACCGGATAGATTGTATCAACTTCGCCGAGGATACGCCGAACGATACCGGAGTCACCCGCTTCAACCGCGCTGGCAATCTTTTCGGTCTCAACTTCGAGCAGTTCGTCACCGACGCTCACTTTATCGCCGAGTTTGACGAGCCATTTGGTGACCTTGCCCTCTTTCATAGAGAGGCCCCATTTGGGCATTACGACCTGCTTGATCCTGTCTGACATTGTTCGCGTTCCTTAAATCTTATTGGTCTTTATTGAGGGGAGAGAAGCCGGGGCCTATGCCCCGACCTCATATTTCAAAAGAGAAACGACAAGTGCTCTTCGCGCGATGATCACTTCATCTGCTTGCGCACCGCTTCTGCAATTTGTGCGGCGCTTGGGATATAGAGATCTTCAAGTGCGGGCGTGAAAGGCACCGGTGTATGCGGAGCAGTGATCGCTTTCGGTGCAGTCTTCAAAGCCTTGAACGCATGTTCCGTGACCGAGGCAATCACGTCTGCGGCAATCGAGCAGCGCGGATTGGCTTCATCAACAGCAACAAGACGACCGGTCTTTTCGACAGACTCGACAACTGTGTCGATATCAATCGGAGAGAGCGTGCGTAGATCGATGACTTCAACATCGATCTTTTCTTTCGCAAGCGTTTCTGCGGCTTCAAGTGCCTTGTGAACCATCAAACCATAAGCCACGATGGTTGCGCTCTTGCCTTCACGCGGGATCGCCGCTTCACCGAAGGGGATCGTATAGGCTTCGGCAGGCACGTCAGCCATGGTTGCGTAGAGGTTTTTATGTTCGCAGAAGATCACGGGATCATTGTCACGGATCGACTGGATCAAAAGACCTTTCGCATCATAGGCATTTGACGGGCAGACAACCTTCAAGCCCGGGATATGCGTGAAGAGCGGTGTCAACATTTGTGAATGTTGCGCGGCCGCGCGGAAGCCGCCACCCACCATGCCGCGAATGACGACGGGCGTTTCAGCCTTGCCGCCAAACATATATTTGAACTTCGCCGCCTGATTGAAGATCTGGTCGAAGCAGACGCCCATGAAGTCGAGGAACATCAGTTCCGCAACAGGACGAAGACCACAGGCCGCCGCACCGATAGCCGCGCCGATATAGGCTGACTCCGAGAGCGGCGTATCCATCACGCGCTTTGCGCTATATTTGCCGATCAAACCTTTGGTGACGCCGAGAACGCCACCCCAGGCGTCTTCTTCGCCTTGGCCGCCGGCGCCGCCGGCAATGTCTTCACCCATGATGATGACGGTGGGGTCGCGACGCATTTCGAGATCAAGCGCCTCGTTGATTGCGTCTTTCATGCTCAGATTACGTGCCATGTTTTTAATCCTTCGAATTTCTTTTGAAAGCTTCGCTTAGAACGAGGGCTCAGTAGCTGACATAAACGTCGGTCAGGA
>CAWUMH010000075.1:0-8118 GCA_963923565.1 uncultured Alphaproteobacteria bacterium | reverse complement strand
GCTACGCTTCTTTTCGGTCTCGATCGCGGCGGTCATATTCAGTCATTTTTCGAAGCGCATAGTGATTTGCAGGAAGAAGCGCTTCGTCTGGCTGGTTTTGATATTCGCAGCGTGACCATTACGGGGCTTCAAACGCTCAACGAGCAAGACGTTCTCGCCGCGACCGGAATCGAAGCAGATGATTCTCTTCCATTTCTTGACGCGGAGGCCGTACGAGAGCGCTTGATGGCTTTGCCGCTTGTGCGTGATGTTACAGTTCGCAAATTCTATCCGAACGCGCTCTCCATTGGTATTTCTGAAAATAAGCCCTATGCCCTGTGGCAGCGCAATGGCGAGGTCTCGATTATCGGTTCAGATGGCCGCGTCATAGGCCAAATGAATGATGAAGCCTTTGCCGATCTGCCGCTCGTGGTGGGTGAAGGGGCTGCAGCGCGTGCAACCGAATTTGTATCTATTCTCGATGGTGCGCCTGATGTTAAGCCGCTTGTGAAAGCGGGTGTTCGCGTTGGTGATCGCCGCTGGACGCTGAAACTCACAAGCGGTCTCGACGTTCTTTTGCCGGAAGATAATCCGTCAGCGGCGTTGCAAAAATTCTCGACCTTCCTGCGTGATCATAAGTTGACCGATAAAGACATCGTTCTTGCCGATCTGCGTTATCCTGATCGTGTGGTCTTACGGTTGACCGAGGCTGCTTCTGCACTGCGCGAAGAGCAATTGAAAGCCAAATCCAAAGCGAAGGGAGGTCCGGCATGAGCGAATATGGACCGAGCCTTACGCCTCGCATGCGGCCCATCAATCCGAAACGCAGCACCATTGTTTCGGTGCTTGATGTCGGCACGAGCAAGGTTGTGTGCCTGATCGCTGAACTCTTGCCTGTGTCGGGTGCGGAGGCTTTGAAGGGGCGCACGCATAAAGCACGCATTATCGGGTTGGGCCACCAACGCGCGCGCGGCATCAAGGGCGGCGCGATTATTGATCTTGAAGCTGCCGAACATTCAATCCGTCTAGCAATTGATGCCGCCGAGCGTATGGCGCGTGTTGAAGTGCGGTCAGTCATTGTCAATATGACGGGCGGTCGTCTGAAATCAGAGGCCTATAACGCGGAAATCTTCTTGCGCGGGCAGGGCGTTGCCGATGGTGATATTCGCCGCGTCTTCGAGGCGATGAGCTATACGGGCGCAGAAACGGGACGTAGCGTTTTGCATTCGCTGCCGACCGGATTCTCGATTGATGAAACCCGCCATATTCGCGATCCGCATGGCATGATCGGCGAGAAGCTTGGTGTGGATATGCATATCCTCACCAGCGATGAATATGCCATCCGCAATCTGATGCTCGCGGTCGAGCGCTGTCATGTCGGTGTTGAGGCGGTTGTGGCGAGCCCTTATGCGAGTGGTTTGTCATCTCTAGTTGATGATGAAGCCGAGATGGGCGTGGCCGTTGTCGATTTGGGCGGCGGTACAACCAGTGTCGGTGTTTTCTCAAATGGTGTTCTTGTTCATGCCGATGCAGTGGCCGTCGGTGGCAATCACATCACAATGGATATTGCACGCGGACTTTCAACCGGCATCAACCATGCCGAGCGTTTGAAAACGCTTTATGGTTCGACCTTGGCAAGTCCTTCGGATGATCGTGAAACAGTTGCGGTTGCCTCTGTCGATGAGGCGCAAGGTGATCATGTTTATCACATTCCAAAATCTCAGCTTGTTCGAATCATCCGTCCGCGTGTTGAAGAGATTTTAGAGCTTGTGCGTGATCGGTTGAAGACATCCGGATTTGCAGCGGAAGCAGGACGTCGCATCGTCTTGACGGGGGGTGGCGCATCGCTGACGGGACTGTCCGAATTGTGTCGCATCGTGATCTCGAAACAAGTTCGTGTCGGTCGACCGCTCGGCGTGCAAGGTTTGCCGGAAGCGTTGAAGGGGCCTGCTTTTGCGGCACCCGTCGGGCTTCTTGTTTATCCGCAAGTGGCAGCGCTCGAACATTTCGAGCCGCGCACTTCAGGGTTGGCTCTGGGCACGGGGACAGATGGGTATTTCATGCGTGTCGGCCGCTGGCTGCGCGAAAGTTTCTAAAGGGGATCGGCACTGCGGCGCGGCGGCCTCGGTGTCATAAATGAGTTCAACAAAGGCGCTGCCGGGCGTCGAACCAGAGTAAAGGCGAAGACCATGACGATCAATCTTGCAGCTCCGGACATCCGGGAATTGAAACCAAGAATTACCGTATTCGGTGTTGGTGGCGGCGGCGGCAATGCCGTCAACAACATGATTGAAATCGGTCTGCAAGGCTGCGAATTCGTGGTCGGCAATACGGATGCGCAAGCGCTCACAAGTTCGAAAGCGCATCGCGTCATTCAGATGGGCATGCAAGTGACTGAAGGTCTGGGCGCTGGTTCCCAGCCTGAAGTTGGTCGTGCGGCTGCTGAAGAGGTGATCGACGAAATCCGCGATCAACTTGCGGGCGCGCATATGGTGTTCGTCACCGCCGGTATGGGTGGTGGCACAGGAACGGGCGCCGCGCCGGTCATCGCACGCGCCGCCCGTGACATGGGTATCCTCACGGTGGGTGTTGTCACAAAGCCATTTCAGTTTGAAGGCACACGCCGCATGCGCCTTGCTGAATCCGGCATCACCGAATTGCAGAAATGCGTTGATACGCTGATCATCATTCCGAACCAGAATCTGTTCCGTGTCGCTAACGAGCAAACCACTTTCGCCGATGCGTTTGCCATGGCTGACCGCGTTCTTTATTCCGGTGTCGCCTGCATCACCGATTTGATGGTCAAAGAAGGCCTGATCAATCTCGACTTCGCCGACGTCCGCGCTGTCATGCGTGAAATGGGTAAGGCGATGATGGGCACAGGCGAAGCAACAGGCGAGAAGCGCGCCCTTCGCGCTGCCGAAGCGGCCATCGCCAATCCGTTGCTTGATGATGTGAATATGTCAGGCGCACGTGGTCTTCTGATCTCGATTACCGGCGGTTCTGATCTTACGCTTTATGAAGTTGATGAAGCTGCCACACGTATTCGTGAAGAAGTTGATCCGGATGCGAATGTGATCTTCGGTGCGACACGCGACGACTCGCTTGAAGGCATTGTGCGTGTGTCGGTTGTTGCGACTGGCATCGATCACGCTGAAATCATGCGCCAGAACGCAACCGCTCCGGTGCAAACATCAGCCGTCTCCGAGCATCGCTTGCGTGATATGGCTGATCGCGTGCGTAACGAAGTGACAGCCGCACTCGCTCGTCCGGTCGAGCATCATGCGCCGATTGCCCCCGTTGCTCCGGCTGCGCCCGCCGCGTCTTACGTGTCACAGGCTCCTATGGCTGAAGCACCGGCTCATCCAACAGCGTATCAGCCGGCCTATCAGCCGCGCGGCATTCAGGTAGCGCCGGATCTCGCTATCCGTCCGGCTGCACCGCGTCCCATGATGCCCGAGCCGCAACCGCAGGCTGCGCCGCGTATGCCGGACTCGTACGCGCCGCATGTTGATGATCGCGGTTTTGTACCGCCGGTGTCCGAGCGTCCGATGCGCCCGGTTCGCATGCCATCGGCAGAAGATTTCCCCCCGATCGCGCAGAAGAGCCTTGAAGCGGGTCGCCAAGATCGCACCGCTCCGGCCGCAGTTGAAGGTCAGAAGAAGTCGTTGATGGAACGCCTCGTTTCAGCGGGCTTCGGCGGCCGTCGTGCTGATCCTGCTGAAATGCCTGCTCCGCCGCGCGCGGTTTCGGTTGAACCACAACCGATGACTCAGCCGGAAATGCCGGCTCAGGCGCAGCGTCCGGTTCAACAGCCCGTACAGGCTACTCGTCCTGCGACACCCCAGCGGATGTTCGAGGATGACCAGATGGAAATCCCCGCCTTTTTGCGGCGCCAATCGAACTGAACGCCCGTATTTCAGTGATGAAATGAGAGTTCAGCCCGGATCAGAAAGATCCGGGCTAAATTTTTGTAAAATAACGATTTTTTAACGTTTTCCCCAGCGCCATTTTTTGTAACAAACGGTAAGAAACCGTGATTTGAGCCAAGCGGGGCGCGCGGGTAGAAGAGGTTAAGAGTTCAGATCGCATTTTAGCGGATTTGGACATGGGGGATGGACGAAACGGTGCCGCGTTATCGGATCAATACAAGATCCAGATGAATGAAGGCGGGCAAGGTTTCAGCCAAAGCGACGTGAGACAAAGTTGATTATGAGTTCTTCGCGACAAGTAACACTAGCACGCCGCGCCCGCTTGTCGGGCCATGGGGTCCATTCCGGAAAACCTGTTTCCATTATTCTTCATCCGGCGGCTGACAATCACGGCATTCGTTTCCTGCGCACCGGCCTTGAAGGCGGTCACGAGCGTTTGATCGCTGCGCGTCATGATGCTGTCAGCGCCTCGGAATTGTGCACCATTATCGGCGACCATGAGACGGGCGCCATTTCGACAATCGAACATTTGATGGCAGCGCTTTACGCCTCGAATATCGATAATCTCCTCGTTGAAATTGACGGCGCTGAAGTGCCGATTATGGATGGTAGCTCTGCACCATTCATTGCCGCGATTGATCGTGCGGGTCTTGTGTCGCAAAAAGCGGCGCGTCGTTATCTGCGTGTGTTGAAGCCTGTGCGCGTTGAAAAAGACGGCAAGTTTTCCGAGCTGGTTCCTTTCGCGCGCGGCTTTCGTTTAACCGTTGAAATCGATTTTCCGACCGCGTTGATTGGTCGTCAGAAAAAGACTCTCGATCTCACGCCTGACTCATTCCGTGATGAATTGCAGCATGCGCGTACTTTCGGCTTTTTGAAGGACGTCGATCATCTGCGTAAAGCAGGTTTTGCGCTCGGTGCGTCGCTTGAAAACACAGTGGCGATTGATGGTGATGCGATCCTCAATCCTGAAGGCTTGCGTTATCGCGATGAATTCATCCGTCATAAGATGCTTGATGCCGTCGGCGACTTGGCTTTGGCCGGTTTGCCGATCATTGGCCATTTCCGCTCGTGGTGCAGCGGCCATCGCATGAATGTTGCCGTGCTCGAAGCGCTTTTCGCTGACCGGGCTGCCTATGAGATCGTCGAAGACAAGCGCGCTGAGGCGGCTTTAGGCCCGGTTCGTTCGCGCGTAGCGGCTGTGGCTTGCGCCCCATCGGTCGACTGAGCCTGTTTTTGGCCTCCTGACCCTATTTCTGCCGTCTTTTATGTCTTTTTGTCCCGCAATGCTGGCGGGATGTTAGCGTTTGGTTTATGTAACCAGCGCATTCTGCGGGCCAATGCGAATCTGTGCCCATCGCTTTTGTGATCGTCACTATCTGGGGGAGCCTTGTTGACCATGCGCCACGCCGAAACCGTCATCACGAGGGCTTCGACCCGCATCGTGCTTCCCTTGATCGCCGTCTTGGCGCTTTTGCCGCTGGGTGCTTGCGACACGCTTAATCCCTTCGACAAAGGCGAAGTGTATAAGCCGGAAGTAAAGCCCGATCTTCCGGCCGAGAAACTTTACAATGATGGTCTTGCTGCAGTTGAAGCGCGCGACTTTGAAAAGGCGAATAAGCAGTTCAAAGAACTCGACAAGGTTTATCCTTATTCGCAATGGTCGAAGCGGGCGCTGTTGATGCAGACCTTCTCGCATTATTCGTTGAAAGAGTTTGAAGAAGCGGCATCCTCAGGCAAACGCTATTTGCAACTATATCCGGCAGATCCCGATGCGGCCTATGCGGCCTTTCTGATCGCAAGCTCTTACTATGATGTGGTCCTCGATATCAGCCGTGATCAGGAACGGGCGGAAAAGGCCCTTGTTGCGTTCCAAGAAGTTGTGCAGCGTTGGCCCAAGTCTGATTACGCCAAAGATGCCAAATTTAAGATCAGCGTATTGCGGGATCAGCTTGCCGGACGTGAGATGGAAGTGGGCCGTTACTATCTGAATAAGCGGAACTTCACGGCGGCGATCAATCGCTTCCGTATTGTTGTCTCGCAGTATCAGACAACCAATCAGGTTGAAGAAGCGCTCGCGCGTTTGACTGAGGCCTATCTTGCCCTTGGCATTGTCAATGAGGCGGAAACCGCGGCCGCTGTGCTTGGCCATAACTTCCCCGAGAGCCAGTGGTACAAGGACACCTACGCGCTTTTGCAGAATAAAGGCGTCGAGCCGAAGGAAAATCAGGATTCCTGGATCTCGAAGGCATTTAAGGCCGTGAAGATCTTCTGATGGGGGCTTGCATCCCGGTGGCGCCTCGGCGTTTCATCGTCCTATGCTGACTCATTTGTCCATCCGCGATATTGTTTTGATCGACCGCCTCGATTTGGCCTTCGAGAACGGCCTTGCCGTGCTCACCGGCGAGACCGGCGCGGGCAAATCGATCCTGCTCGATGCCTTTGCTTTGGCGCTGGGTGCGCGCGGCGATGGCTCGCTCGTGCGGCAAGGCGAAGCGCAAGGGCAGGTGACAGCGGTCTTCCAACCTGCCGATAAACACCCTGTCTTTGCGGTGCTTGCTGAACAGGCGATTGCGCATGAAGGCGAGATCATTTTGCGCCGTGTGCAAATGGCCGATGGCAAAACGCGCGCGCTCGTGAATGATCAGCCGGTGAGCGTGCAGAGTTTGCGTGCCATCGGAACCAGTCTGGTCGAAATTCACGGTCAACATGATGATCGCGCGCTCGCTGATCCCGCAAGTCATCGCGCCATTCTCGATTCCTTTGCCGGCATTGAAAAAGAAATTTCCGCATTAAGAAAATGCCATCAGTCATGGCATGAGGCGCGCGAAACATTGCGCGCGCATCAAGAACGCCTCGATGCGGCACGCAAGGAAGCGGATTACCTGCGTCATGCGTGCGATGAACTCTCTGCGCTTGCGCCTGAAGAGGGCGAAGAAACAAAATTGGCAGACCGCCGCCAAGCGATGATGGCCGCTGAAAAAGCGAGTGGCGAAATTCGTGAAGCGCTTGATACGGTGGGGGGGCATTCGTCACCCATTCCGACATTGATCTCCGTACAACGGCGACTTGAACGACGCGGCACGGAAACAGATGCGTTGCTTGGTCCGGCGATCAAGGCACTCGCAACCGCGGTTGATGCGTTGGAGGAAACGCGATCAGCACTTGAAGCGGCAGAGCGCGCGGCTGATTTTGATCCGCGTGAATTGGAGCGCGTTGAAGAGCGGCTCTTTGCTTTACGCGCCGCGTCACGCAAATATCATGTGCCGGTCGACCAGCTCGCGGCTTTGGCCGAGCGTTTCGCTGCTGATGTTGAGTCACTTGATCAAGGTGAGTCGTCGCTCGTTAAACTTGAAGCAGCGTTGAAAGAGGCTGAACTTCGTTACATTGCTGCAGCCGAAACGGTTTCTAAAAAGCGCGCCAAAGCGGCAGCGGAGTTAGAGAAGGCGGTCATGGGTGAATTGCCGCCTTTGAAACTTGAACGTGCAAAATTTATTGTTGCGCTTGAACGTGATGAGGCTGCGCGCGGACCCGATGGATTTGATCATGTCGAATTCTGGGTCGAGACGAATCCAGGTTCACGTCCGGGTCCGATGATGAAAGTTGCCTCCGGCGGTGAATTGTCTCGGTTCATGCTGGCACTCAAAGTATCGCTTGCCGATCGCGGCTCAGCCCCAACGCTTGTTTTTGATGAAATCGATACTGGTGTCGGCGGCGCGGTGGCCGATGCGATTGGCCAACGTCTCTCGCGGCTCGCAAAAAAAGTGCAGGTGCTCTCGGTGACCCATGCGCCGCAAGTCGCAGCGCGCGCCTCAACTCATTTTCTGATCGCCAAAGGGGAAGCCGGCAAAGGCAAGCGTATTGCCACACGTGTGGTGACGATTGATGACGCCCATCGCCGCGAAGAAATTGCGCGCATGTTGTCTGGCGCGGAAATTACCGAAGAAGCGCGCGCGGCAGCAAAGAAATTGATTGAGGCGGCAAAATGAAAAAGCCGCATGATCCCTTGCGCGCTTTAGATGTCGAAAAGCTGACCCCGCTTGAAGCGCGGATGGAATGGCAGACGCTTGGCGACGAGATTGCACAGCATGATGTGCGCTATCATCAAGAAGATCAACCGACAATCTCGGATGCTGCCTATGATGCGTTGCGCCATCGTTATGACGCAATAATATTGGCCTTTCCGGAATTGCAAAAAGAAGCCTCGCCT
>CAWUMH010000074.1:0-8159 GCA_963923565.1 uncultured Alphaproteobacteria bacterium | reverse complement strand
CCTGCAATGATGACAGCCAGAAGCGGCACACCCACCAATAGAACAATACGAAGCCGCAGCTTCTTTTGTCTCTCAACGCTACCTTCAACACCATCATTCATTATTTTTGTTCCGCGTTTTGCCGCGCCTTCTGATAGGATTTCAAATTGCTTTGCACATGAGTGAGATGCCCCACCAAAGTGGCGAGATCGTCATCATCTAGGCCTTTGAGCGCACCTTTCATGATACGCTCCCCGATGGCACCGAGCTTCGTCAGGACCTGTCCCGCTGCTTTTGTTAAATATAGGCGGTTGGCACGACGGTCATCAGGATCGGGACGACGCTCAACCAAATCCATCGCTGCAAGCCGATCGACAAGGCGCGCAAGCGTGATGGGCGCAAGATCAAGCGCTGTGGCCAACTCTGCCTGTTGCAATCCTTCATGACGCTGAACGCGCACGAGCACCGACCATTGCGCCCGCGTCATCCCGATGGCGCGAGCCTCATGATCAACCGTCGTACGCAAAATCCGCGCGACATCGGACAGCAAAAATCCGAATTCACGAGCCGGAGAGAGCGTTTTTGCCATGGAATGAGCCCGAAAATAAGGGAAAACCGCAATGATTTGAAAT
This sequence comes from uncultured Alphaproteobacteria bacterium, assembly GCA_963923565.1. Taxonomy (GTDB): domain Bacteria; phylum Pseudomonadota; class Alphaproteobacteria; order Rhizobiales; family Beijerinckiaceae; genus CAIUPE01. The sequence continues at coordinate 7,548 of CAWUMH010000074.1, read as the reverse complement.
AGTCTGCTTATGATAAGCAAGCTTATTAAATAGCCGGCAGGCGAAACGCAAGGGGATACGCAGGAGGTCAAAGATCGGGAGGTTAATCGATGCGGGTTACACCACCATCATCAAGAGCGGCGGCAAGGTCAGAGAGCGCGACGCCGTCAACACGCCAGTTCGGTGCAATTTCAGCCAAAGGCACAAGTACAAAAGCCCGCTCACGAAAACGCGGATGCGGCAATTCAACCAGCGCGCTTTTCTGTTTCACATCATCGTAAAGGATCAAATCGAGATCGATCACACGGGGGCCAAAACGCACCGCATTTGTCCGGTCGCGGCCCATTCTCGTTTCAATATCAAGGAGCTTTTGCATTAAGGAATCAGGCTTAAGCGTTGTTGTGAGACGTAAACCCGCATTGATAAAATCATCCTGCTGCACAGGACCAACCGGAGTCGTGCGGTAAAAGCTTGAACGACTTATTATTGTGATATCGGGATCACTCTTCAGATAATCAATGGCTTGATGAAGAGCCGCCAAAGGATCGCCAATATTGCTCCCGAGACTAATCAGCGCATTAGCCATTGCGCGAAAAATCCACAGTCACCGTAACATCGTCAAAAATCGCAGCGACGGGTGCGGATGGTTTATGCACCGTGACCGATAAAGTCTGAATTGTTGGAAAACGCCCCATAATGGCATCACCCACCGCATAAGCGGCGCGTTCAATCGTGCGATATTTTTTCTCGAGAAACGCATCTTCCGCGCAATGGATCACGTCTTCATAAGAGATCGTATCATCCAGCTTGTCGGTTCGTGTCGCCGCAACGGGTGCCACAACCAAAGCCATGTCGATATAGAAACGCTGGCCAAGCTTCTGCTCTTCATCATTGACGCCATGATAAGCGAATAGAGCGAGTTTCGTTACATTGATCCGGACGCGATCCATTACAATCCCCTTAACCGGTCAGCGACACGAGCCGCTTGCACCGCTTCTTTAACATCGTGAACGCGGATGACATCCGCGCCTTTCAAAATCGCCGCCGTGTGCAGCGCAATCGTTCCCGGAAGCCGCTCATCGGTTTCTGACGGAATAATTTTTCCGATCATCGATTTGCGTGACGCGCCCACCAGAACCGCGCAGCCTAATTCTTTTAATTTTGAAATTGACACAAGCGCTTCGAGATTTTGTTCGAGCGTTTTGCCGAACCCGATGCCCGGATCGAGCGTAATTTTTTCGCGCGGCACACCCGCTTCAAGCGCCATCTTCAAAGAGGCGCTGAGAAAGCGGATCATGTCTTCGACAATATCAATCGTCGGATCGATCGTTTCGCGATTATGCATGAGAACAATCGCAGCACCCTGCTCCGCCGCCAAAGGCGCAAGCCGTGAATCACGTGTGAAACCCCACACATCATTGATGATCGTCGCGCCTGCTTTTAGAGCGGCTTCAGCGACTGGCGCTTTCATTGTGTCGACTGAAATCGGGCACTCAATTTTCCCCTGCAGCGCTTCAAGCACCGGCAAGAGCCGTGCGATTTCGGTGGAAGCTGAAACAGGCTCGTGACCCGGCCGCGTTGACTCGGCCCCAATATCGATAATGTCGGCACCCTCTTCCGCCATGCGCTGCGCTTGTGCGACCGCACGCTCGACCTCGTTAAACCGCCCACCGTCGGAGAAAGAATCGGGTGTTACATTGAGAATGCCCATGATCAGGCTTCGCCCATGACCGCCTAAGCGGCGCCCTCCGGCATCAAAGTCTTTTTGCGTCATTCCGCTCATGGGATCGTCTTACTCGGTGCCGAACAGGAGCTATTCCTTATCGCCGTCACCCGCGCGCGGGATCACGACATTGAGCGGGGGATTATCACAGCCTTGGACGGGCGACGAGGGCTGAAAAGATTGGTCCGCAAGCCCATTTATTCCGTAAACTGGACAAATTCCTCCATTGAAACAGGAGATACCCATGGCTGAATGGTCGAGACGGTCGATACTTGCCGGCATTGGTGGGGTTGTTGCCGCGCAGGCGGGGCTAAAAAGCGCCTTCGCTGCCTCAAATGCATGGGGCTTTTCCTTTGAAAATCTTGACGGTAAGCCTCTTCGACTCGCCGATTGGCAGGGCCACCCGATCATGATCGTGAATACAGCCTCACAATGCGGCTTTGTCGGTCAGTTTGCGGGCTTGCAGCAGATATATACCCGGTTTGAACCGCGCGGCTTCAAAATGCTGGCCATTCCCTCTAATGATTTCGGCGGCCAGGAGCCTGGCGGCAAGGCTGAGATTCTCGCTCGCGCCGAAGGCGAATATCACGTGACCTTCCCGATTGCGGCTAAGGCTTCGGTCAAAGGAGCGGATGCCCACCCCTTCTATCAATGGGCGGCGAGCCGGAAACCAGCCGAAACACCGCGTTGGAATTTTCACAAATATCTCATCGGAAAGAATGGCGATCTCGTTGCCGCTTTCTCGACAATGACTGACCCGACCGACAGCCGCGTGATTGGCGCTATTGTGTCCGAGCTCGGCGAGAGCTAAGCGGCTCTTGTGTAATCAGTAATTGTTTAAGGAGCCGGCGCGATGGGTGAGTGGATAAAGTTGAAAGCAAGCGATGGCTTTGTGCTCGACGCCTATGTCGCCCGCCCCGAGGGCACACCGAAAGCCAGTATCGTGGTGCTGCAGGAAATCTTTGGCGTAAACAGCCATATCCGCAGCGTTACCGATCTTTATGCCAAGCACGGCTATCTTGCGGTTGCACCCGCGCTCTTTGATCGCAAGGTAAAACAATTCGAAGTCGGTTACGGACCCGATGATGTGAAGGCCGGTCGTGATATCGCTTTCGCCCTTGATCGTGATGAAGCTCTACGTGACATCGCTGCGGCAATCACCTTTGCGGGACAGAGCGGTAAAACGGGCGTCGTTGGTTATTGCTGGGGCGGTACCATGGCCTATGCGGCCGCGTGCTCGCTATCAGGTCTCTCCGCAGTATCCGCATATTACGGGGGTGGCGTCGTTGCGATGAAGGATCAAGCGCCTCGGGTGCCAACAATTCTCCATTTCGGCGAACGCGATGCGCATATTCCGATGAGTGGCGTGAATGACTTTAAAACCGCACGCGCCGATGCCACGGTTTATGTTTATGCTGCGGATCACGGCTTCAATTGCGACCAACGCGGCAGTTTCGACGAAGCGAGTGCAGATCTTGCCCGCACGCGCACACTCGCTCATTTTGCAGCGCATCTCGGTTAAAATACGCGCCTCGTTATGACACAGCGCGATCAATATAAAGGCGCCTATTTCACGCCGAGCGGTGGCCTTGTTTGGCACTGGCGCGCGCTATGGCGGCGTCGTCATTGGATGGATTTTATCGATGCCGTCGCGGCAGAACTTCAACAATGGCAACCGCCACAAAAGAAGCTCTTGCTCTTGGGACCAAGCGCAGGCTGGTGTCTGCCGGGTGACTTTCTAATACGATTTAATGAGATCAACGCGATTGATCTCGATCCTCTGGCGGAACGTATTTTTCGCTTCAATCATGGTCGCGCGTTAAACCGTGCAGGGACAAAGCTGACCTTCGAACTCGAGAATATTTTTACCTCTTTCGATGCGCTTCTTGATCGCTTCCCCGACCATGCGATTTTGTTTCCGAATATGCTCGGCCAACATATTTATCACATCGACGATACGAACCAGGCGCGCATCGAAATCGAATCCGTAAAGGCCAAACTTGCCACGCGCCATTGGGCGTCAATTCATGATCGACTTTCAGGGAAAATTCAGAGCGGCGCGGCTCTGCCTATGCCCATCACCACCCGTGAGGCGTTGACGGCGCAAATCCTCGCTGAACAGCTCAAGCTTTCCGGCGAATGGATCGACCATCAGACAACCCATGTCTTGCCCGACGGGGTTGAAAGGCGGCTTGTCGGCTGGCGTCTTCTTGATACCTGGATGCATATTGTCGAGATTGCCCAAGTGGCGCCGCGCTGACGCATCAGCCCGAAGTTCTACTGGTCAGAGCCGCGTTTCATGAGTAAAGTTTTGACCTAAGACGCGCGGTTTTTGCGCCCTCTTCTGAAGGATACGCCACTATGGATATGTCGGGAACCCAACGCATCGAAGCCTCGCGCGAAGCGGTCTATGCCGCGCTCAATAATGTCGATGTGCTGCGTCAATGTATTCCCGGCTGCGAAACAGTGGAAATGACCGGCGAAAATGAAATGGCCGCGAAAGTAACACTGAAAATCGGCCCGGTGAAAGCGTCCTTCACAGGCAAGGTGACGCTCTCGGATCTCGATCCGCCCAACGGCTATACGATCTCCGGTGAAGGCTCAGGCGGTGCGGCAGGCTTTGCCAAAGGCGGCGCGAAAGTGACGCTTGAAGCCGATGGCGACGCGACGCTCCTCACTTATACGGTCGATGCGCAGATTGGCGGCAAATTGGCCCAGCTTGGCGGGCGTTTGATCGACGCCACAGCCAAGAAACTCGCCGGTGATTTTTTTGAAAAATTCAGTGCCGTTGTCGCCCCACCCGCAGAGGGCGCGGAACCACAAAAGAAAAAAGGGCTTTTGGGCAAATTGATCGGCTAAGTGCCGATTTTACCCAAGAGAGGCCGCGACGCGTCATCTCCCTGACGCGAACACGACAGACATATGATCCTTGTCGTGAGAAGCCGGGCTTCTGATCCACTAATCGAGACGCTCTCAGCCCATGATACCTCGTCAGCCCCTTATGCGGGAGATTGCGCCGATCGCGCCGACAGACGCGCTGCGTGCGTTTGAAGGGCTGCCTGATCTCGTCTTTCTCGATAGTGGATCGAATCCGTCGGAACTCGCGCGATGGTCATTTGTCGCGGCTGATCCCTTCGCGCGTTTTGAGATCAGAAATAGCCAAGCATTATGGCAAAACGAACCTATGGCCGGTGACGCCTTCACTTTGTTTAAGGACAAGATCTCTGGCTACACACTTGAGCCGCAGAAAGACGGCCCGCCCCTCATAAGCGGTGCCATCGGCTTTCTTGCTTACGAATTGGGAAGTCACTTTGAATCCATTCCCTCAATGCCAAAGTCGCGCGAGGGCGAAGCCGAACTCTCATTCGGCTTTTACGATGTTGTCTTTGCTCATGACGCGCTTACAAAAAAATCCTTTCTCATTTCTTCGGGATTTCCAGAGTATGATGACAGACGCCGGTCAAGCCGCGCCCAAGAGCGGCTTCAGCTGTTCGAAAAAAAGTTAAAATCACATCCGCGCGCGCTGAAAAATAATCCGCCGGTAAAAAACTGGCATTCCAATTTTACCAAAGCCGACTATGAAGCAGCGGTAGGTCAGGTCATCGAAGCCATTCTGCGCGGTGATATTTTTCAGGCCAATCTTTCACAATGCTTCACGGCAAAGCGCCCTCAAGCCTATGACCCGCTCGCCTTCTATCTTGCCTTGCGCGATATAAGCCCCGCCCCCTTCGGAGCTTATATTGAGAGCCGTGACGTGACTTACACGTCAAATTCACCCGAACGATTTTTGAAGCTTGAACACACAGGCTTTATTGAAGCGCGGCCAATCAAAGGAACGGCACGACGCTCTTCTGATGCAACAGAGGATCGCGCCCTTGCTCATGCGCTTCTTGAATCGGAAAAAGATCGCGCTGAAAATACGATGATCGTTGATTTGCTACGCAATGATCTGTCACGTGTTGCAAAAACCGACAGCGTCCGCGTTCCCACTTTATGCGGGCTTGAAACTTACGCCAATGTGCATCACCTCGTCTCCGTGATAGAGGCTACGCTAAAGGCTGAATATGATCTGTTTGATCTCATTCGCGCAACATTTCCTGGGGGCTCCATTACCGGCGCACCCAAAATCAAAGCCATGGATATCATTGCCGAACAAGAACAAACACCCCGCGGGGTTTATTGCGGCGCAATGGGCTATATTTCGTTTGACGGCACGTTGGATTTAAACATTGCAATCCGCACCGCGACATTCACGAAAGATGAAATCCGTTTTTCAGCCGGCGGAGGAATTACCGCTCTCTCTGATCCTGACTCCGAATATCGTGAAACTTTGGTGAAAGCCGAACGATTATTCAAAGCCTTCCGTCATGATGAGGGTGAGTGATGAACCTCCTCATTCTCGATAATTATGACAGTTTCGTTTTCAATATCATGCGCTATTGCGAGGAGCTTGGGGCATCAACTCATGTAAAGCGCAATGACAGGCTCACACTCGAAGATATAAGGGCGCTCAATTTCGACGCGATCATTATCTCTCCGGGTCCCTGCGGGCCGGATGAAGCAGGCCTATCGGTGCCTTTGATCAAATCCTTTTCGGGACAGATTCCCATTCTTGGCGTGTGCTTGGGCCATCAATGTATTGGCGCCGCCTTTGGTGGATCGATCATACGCGCGAAGACCCCGATGCATGGACGCGCCTCGCCAATCCTTCATGAGGGTAAAGGGGTGTTCGCAAAACTTCCCATTCCCTTCTACGCAGGACGCTATCATTCTTTGATCGTCGAGTTGCATGATGATCACGATCTTGAAATCACCGCGCGTGCGCCCGATGGCGAGATCATGGGACTTTCACATCGCACCCATCCAACCCATGGCGTACAATTTCATCCCGAATCAGTCCTTACGACCCATGGCTATGAATTGATTGGAAATTTCCTGTCACTGGCAAAGGAGTTTAATCACAATGCTCTGGCATGACGGGACAATCATTTCGGATTCAGAAGCAATTCTCTCCGCAAAGGATCGCGGCGTCAGCCTCGGCGACGGTTTGTTTGAAACATTGCCATGTTTCAATGGCCATGCCTTTCTCAAAAATGCGCATATCGCAAGAATGAAAACTAGTGCCGCGCGCTTGTCTTTGCTGTTCGATCAAGAGGCGGTTGAGAAGGTGATTGATCAACTGGCAAAAGTCCATAAAGACCCCGGTATCATCCGCGTCACACTTACACGCGGTGAGGGACAGAGGGGTCTTGCTTTTCCTGATCCTATGAAGCCGAATCTCTTTGCGACGCGCGCACCGTGGACTGAGACTTTAGCCTTTGGTGAAGCGCGTCTTCACACTTCAACCATTCGGCGCAACTCCACAAGCCTAACTTCATCGCACAAGACACTCTCCTATCTCGATAATGTCATGGCTTATCATGAAGCGCGGCGGAACAATGCCGACGACGCATTGATGCTTGATGAACATGCTCATCTTGCCTGCACAAGCATGGCAAATTTATTTGCAATTTCGGGCCGCGAGATTCTTACGCCCTCTAAAAGCGGCGCCATTCTTCCCGGCATCATGCGGGCTTTTATCATCGACATTGCCCCTTCGTTGGGCTTGGATGTTGTTGAAAAATCGATACATCGGCGCGATCTCTTATCCGCGGATATGGTGTTCTCGAGCAATTCGGTAAGATTGATGACACAGATCACGGCCATTGATGGAAATGATCTTCAAGAGAAATCAAATACCCATTATAATGCCCTAAGAGAGTTAATCTGTGAGCGCCTCCATGAGGACACCGGATATAGGATGTAGCGCATGGCACACTACAAAACCGATCATGCTTTTACAGGTG
>CAWUMH010000073.1:0-8163 GCA_963923565.1 uncultured Alphaproteobacteria bacterium | reverse complement strand
CGCGCATTGTGAATTTCGATGCCGTTCTTGCCGTCAAGCTCAATACCGACATTCGCCGCATTAGCGCGCACACGATCTTCACGCCCGACAAGAATGGCGGTGCCGAGACCTTGCGAGACGAAGCTCATCGCCGCACGGATGACTTGCTCCTCTTCACCTTCCGCAAACACGACACGTTTCGGATAACGCCGCACGCGTTCAAAGATACGTTGTAAGGCGCCCGCAACCGGATCACGCCGTGCGGAGAGTTGCGCTTTATAGGTTTCAAGATTTTCTATCGGCTTTTTGGCCACGCCTGTATCCATCGCCGCTTTTGCGACTGCTGGCGGAATGGTGTGAATGAGGCGTGGATCAAAAGGCACCGGAATTATATAATCACGACCAAAGCGCGGACGCGCACCCTGATAGGCGGCGGCGACATCATCTGGCACATCTTCGCGCGCCAAATCCGCAAGCGCATAAGCGGCGGCAACTTTCATTTCCATATTGATGGTTGAAGCGCGGCAATCGAGTGCGCCGCGAAAAATATAAGGAAAGCCGAGCACATTATTCACTTGGTTCGGATAATCCGAACGGCCTGTGGCGATGATGACATCGTCACGCACGGCATGCGCTTCTTCCGGTGTAATTTCAGGATCGGGATTGGCCATCGCGAAAATGATCGGATTGGGCGCCATGCTTTTCACCATATCGGCGGAAAGCGCGCCCTTCGCGGAGAGGCCGAAAAAGACATCGGCACCTTTCATCGCGTCTTCAAGCGTGCGCGCTTTGGTTTCAACCGCATGCGCGCTTTTCCATTGGTTCATGCCTTCGGTGCGGCCCTTATAGACCACGCCTTTCGTGTCGCAGAGCATGACATTTTCCGGCGCAAAGCCCATCGCCTTGATGAGTTCGAGACACGCAATGCCCGCGGCACCCGCGCCATTGCAGACAAGCTTTGTCGATTTCATCTCGCGACCGGTGAGCCGCATCGCGTTCATGATGCCGGCGGCCGCAATGATCGCGGTTCCGTGCTGATCATCATGAAAGACAGGAATATCCATCAGCTCGCGGAGCTTTTCCTCGATGATGAAACATTCCGGCGCTTTGATATCTTCCAGATTGATGCCGCCGAATGACGGGCCGAGATAACGCACGGCATTGATGAATTGATCGGGATCTTCGGTATCGACTTCGAGATCAATTGAATCGACATCGGCAAAGCGCTTGAAGAGAACGGCTTTGCCTTCCATCACCGGCTTGGAGGCGAGTGCGCCCAAATTACCCAAGCCCAAAATTGCCGTGCCATTTGAAATCACGGCCACAAGATTGCCTTTGGATGTGTAATCGAAAGCGAGTGCTGGATTTTCGGCAATCGCTTTGACAGGCACGGCCACGCCGGGAGAATAAGCAAGGGACAGATCGCGCTGGGTCGCCATGGGCTTCGTGGCGACGATTTCGATCTTGCCGGGTCGTCCCATGGCGTGGAATTCGAGGGCTTCCTGATCACTAATTGTCGGACGCGTCCGTTTTCCTGATTTGCCGTCACCCGCTGCCATATCGATCAACCCCATCTACGAGAACCATTGAGCGACGTGACTAATTTTGAAAAATACGCTCAAGCCATGGTAGCGTAGCGAAGATTAAAATCAAAAGCCATGCCGCTATTATCGGAGGATCTACGTCGTGTCGCATTGGAACCACACCCCATCCGGTAAAATGCGTCTTCGTGGATTGGGGGTAAATCTTCCGGGAACACCCGGGCCCTTCAATGCGATTACTGATGTTGCGGGTGTCGAGGTTGGTTACACGACGCTGATCTCGGGCCATGGACCACGCGTGGTTGGTCAAGGACCCGTGCGAACCGGGGTAACAGCGATTTTGCCGCGCGGGCGTCGTGATCCGCAAACCTCATGTGCCGCCGGGTCCTATTCGTTCAACGGCAATGGTGAAATGACGGGGCTCGTCTGGGTGGAAGAATCGGGCGAACTCACCACGCCGATTACGATCACCAACACCCATAGTTGCGGCGTCGCGCGGGACGCGACGGTTGAGTGGATTTTTAATACGGTCGAAAAACCCACAAACGACTGGGGTTTGCCGGTGGCGGGTGAAACCTATGATGGCGAATTGAATGACATCAACGGTTTCCATGTCAAAAAAGAGCATGTGTTTTCTGCGCTCGACACGGCGCGTGGCGGACCGATCGAACTCGGCAGTGTCGGCGGCGGCACAGGGATGCTGACCTTTGATTTTAAAGCGGGCTCTGGGTCCGCCTCGCGGCGCGTTGCGATCGGCAATGAGACCTACACGTTGGGTGCCTTCGTACAGTCAAATTTCGGGCGGCGTTACGAGATGACCGTACAAGGCAAAAAGGTCGGTCTTGCCATGCCAGGGGGCGAGTTACGCGGGAAACCCGTCGGCTCCATCATCGCAGTGATTGCAACGGATGCGCCGCTTCTCCCCCATCAACTGAAACGATTAGCGCGCCGTGTGCCTGTGGGCATCGCCCGAACCGGAGGCATTGGTCATAACGGATCGGGAGATATTTTTATTGCCTTTTCGACAGCCAATCGCGACGCCTATGCCGGTAACCCGCCTCTTGCATCGATGCGGTTTATTTCAAACAGCGCGATGGATGATTTTTTTGAAGCAACCGCGCAGGCCACCGAAGAGGCTATTCTTGATTCTATCATCGCGAATGAAACCATGGTGGGAGCCGACGGCAATACGGCCATCGGGATCGACCATGAGCGTTTGCGCGCTTTATTGCGCTGATTAGCCCCTGAAGGCGGCGGGTCATCCCCGACAAAAAGGCGGATAAGTCCGCTTAAGGTCGTGAACAGGGCGCCGCCCTTTGCTAAGACTTTTTCATGCGCACGAGCCCTGACCAGACCCCAGAAGACCGCGTCACGCCGATGATGGCGCAATATATCGAGATCAAGGGCGCAAACCCCGATTGCCTGCTGTTTTATCGCATGGGCGATTTCTACGAGCTGTTTTTCGAAGACGCGGAAATCGCGTCCCGCACGCTCGGCATTGTGTTGACCAAACGCGGCAAGCATCAGGGCCACGATATTCCGATGTGCGGCGTGCCGGTGGAACGCGCTGATGATTATCTGCAACGTCTTATTGCTGCCGGTCATCGTGTGGCCGTGTGCGAGCAGATGGAAGACCCTGCTGAAGCGAAAAAGCGCGGCGCGAAATCGGTTGTAAGGCGCGATGTAACGCGGCTTGTGACGCCAGGCACGATCACGGAAGAGCGCCTGCTCGATCCGGGCGAAGCGAATAGGCTGCTCGCCGTCGCGCGGCAAAGAACAGAAGACAGCGGCTGGTCTTATGGTCTTGCCGCCGCCGACATTTCGACAGGCCATTTCGTCACGACCGAGAGTCATGAAGCGGGATTGCTCGCGAGCATCGCGCGTTTCGCACCGCGTGAAATTTTACTGCCTGACAGTCTGCTGGGTGATAACGGCCCCCTAGGTGCACTTCTGCGTGATCACCGCAATGCCATCACACCGATGGCACGTGAAGGGTTCGACGCATCATCTGCCGAGAAGCGGCTTGAAACCTATTTCGGTGTCGCAACTTTGTCTGGCTTCGGCACATTCTCTCGGGCGGAATTGGCAGCCTCTGCCGCGCTCGTGACTTATGTCGAGCGCACCCAAAAAGGGATACGCGCGCCGCTCGCGCCGCCATCGCGTGAAAGCGATGACAGCATCATGCGGATTGATGCCGCCACGCGTGCCAATCTCGAAATCACAAAAACATTATCGGGTGAGCGACACGGATCATTGCTTGCCGCGATTGATCGCACAGTCACACCGGCGGGTGCTCGTTTGCTCGCCGAGCGTCTCGCCGGGCCTTTGACGGATCTTGCGGCGATCCGCGCGCGCCATGATGCCATCGAATTTTTTCTTGATACACGCGATCTTCGACATCGTCTCCGCACGGCCTTAAAAAGCGCGCCTGATATGATGCGTGCCTTGACACGATTGGCGATGGATCGCGGCGGCCCACGCGATCTTGTTGGTCTGGGTCTCGCGCTTTCAACAGCGCGTCAAATTGGCGAAACGCTTTCGAATATAAGCGCTCTTCCTCATGAAATTGAAAATGCGCGCAAAGCACTGATTGCGATTGATGCCTCATTACCGCACCGTCTTACTGCTGCGCTTGCGGATGATGTGCCGCTCAATAAACGCGATGGTGGTTTTATTCGCGACGGGTTTTCGGCAGAACTTGATGATATTCGGGCTTTGCGTGATGAGAGTCGTAAAGTTATCGCACGGCTGCAAGCTGATTATGTGGCTTTAACGGGCGCGCGCACACTCCGCATTAAATTCAATAATTTCCTCGGCTATTTCATCGAAGTGCCCCAAGCCAATGGCGAAGAGCTTCTAAAGCCCCCGCATGTCGAAACCTTTATTCATCGACAAACGATGCAAGGGGCGATGCGGTTTTCAACAGCGGAACTTGCCGAGCTTGCCGGAAAGATTGCCTCTGCGGGTGATCGCGCGCTTGCGCTCGAACTTGATCTCTTCGCAGAACTATCAACTCGCTTGATTGAAGCTACGGAAACGATCCGCCATGCGTCTGACGCGCTGGCGTCGATTGATGTCACAGCCGCGCTTGCTGAACTCGCTGATGATCACAACCATACGCGACCGGATATCGCGGATGATCTTTCTTTCATGATCGAGAGTGGTCGCCATCCCGTTGTTGAGCAAGCGCTCAAACGTTCAGGCTCACCTTTTGTGGCCAATGATTCTGATGTCTCCCAACCCGATGCTGAAAAAGGCGGTCGCGTTCTTATCGTCACTGGCCCGAATATGGCTGGTAAATCGACTTATCTCAGACAGAACGCGCTCATCGCGATTATGGCGCAAGCCGGATGTTTTGTGCCAGCCAAGAAAGCACGCATCGGTCTTGTTGATCGCCTCTTCTCGCGCGTCGGCGCCGCTGATGATCTCGCGCGTGGTCGTTCAACCTTCATGGTTGAAATGATCGAGACTGCAGCCATTCTCAATCAAGCAACGGATCGCTCGCTTGTCATCCTCGATGAAATTGGACGCGGTACGGCAACCTTTGATGGTCTATCCATTGCCTGGGCGACGATCGAACATCTCCATGAAGTTAATCGCTGCCGCGCACTCTTTGCCACGCATTTTCATGAATTGACGGCACTGACACAAAAGCTATCGCGTTTGAAAAATGCGACGATGCGTGTTGCTGATCATAAGGGCGAAGTGATTTTCTTGCATGAAGTCATCGCAGGTACAGCTGATCGCTCTTACGGGATTCACGTTGCGCGTCTTGCGGGGTTGCCGCGCAGCGTGATCGATCGCGCTCAGATGATTCTTACCGAGCTCGAAGCCTCTGATCGTCAAGCCTCGGTCGATGTGATGCTTGATGAATTACCGTTGTTTTCGAATGTTGTGAAGCAGAGTGCATCGCGCATGAGCATCGGCCCCGATCCGATTCATGAAGCGCTTGGCGAGATCCACCCCGATGATCTCACGCCGAAAGAGGCGCTTGAGGCGCTTTATCGTCTGAAAGAGATATCGACCAAGCCTTAGTTACGGGCGCAATTTTTACTTTAAAGTCTGAATACTGACATCACGCGACATCCCACCACCCTGTCATATGTGACAGGGTGCATGCGGGGCGCGGCTCTCTAAGATGAGTAAGCCATGCCTGATACCCGCCCCGCGATTTGTCCGACTTACGATGCTCCCCATCGTTCCCCCTCGGATAAAGAGTTGCGCCCATGGTCGTAAGGGTTTCAACCGTCGCCTTTGAAGGCGTTGATGCGAAACCCGTCGACGTTCAAGTGCAAGTCATGCCGGGGCGGGTGCTCTTCAATATTGTTGGTTTGCCCGACAAAGCGGTGGGTGAATCGCGCGAACGCGTACGCGGCGCACTCGCGGCTGTTGGTCTCGCGCTTCCAACCCGGCGGATCACGATCAATCTCGCCCCCGCTGATATGCCGAAGGAAGGCAGTCATTTCGATCTGCCGATTGCGCTCGGGCTCATGGCCGCGATCGGTGCGCTTCCATCCGATGCGCTCGAGGGATTCATTGTTTTGGGGGAGCTCGGTCTTGATGGATCACTCGCACCGGTGGCGGGCGTTCTGCCCGCAGCAGTGGCCGCACATGCACGCGGGCTTGGTCTGATTTGTCCCTTTGCTTCGGGTGCTGAGGCGGCATGGGCGGCGGCAGATTTGCCGATCCTCGCCCCACGCTCCTTGATTCAACTCGCGACCCATTTCAAAGGCACGCAGATTTTATCGCGCCCGGCTCCCGCAATTCGGTCTGATGGGCAACCGCTTCCCGATATGGCGGAGCTCAAGGGCCAAGAGAGCGCGCGCCGTGCTCTCGAGATCGCAGCGGCTGGCGGTCATAATCTTTTATTCTCCGGCCCGCCTGGTGCAGGCAAATCCATGCTCGCCTCACGCTTGCCCTCGATCCTGCCGCCGCTCTCGCCACCCGAGCTTCTCGAAGTCTCGATGATCCAATCGATTGCCGGGCTTCTTGATGCGCAAGGGCTCACCGATCGTCGTCCCTTCCGCGCACCGCATCATTCCGCTTCAATGGCTGCGCTTGTGGGCGGAGGTGTTCAAGCGCGACCCGGCGAAGTCTCCCTCGCGCATCGCGGTGTTTTATTTCTCGATGAATTGCCGGAGTTTCAGCCGCAAGCGCTCGACAGTCTTCGCCAACCCTTGGAGACGGGAGAAGCGGTGATTGCGCGCGTTCAACATCGCATTTCCTATCCCGCGCGGTTCCAATTGGTGGCGGCGATGAATCCGTGCCGCTGCGGTCACGCCACAGATCCCGGTTATACCTGCCGCAAAGCACCGAATGCGATTTGCATGGCGCAATATCAATCACGAATATCGGGACCGTTCCTTGATCGCGTCGATCTCACGATTGAAGTTCCTGCTGTTACACCGGGAGATTTGTTATCTGCTCAAAAGGGCGAGACATCACAGTCCATTGCCCGAAGGGTGAGTGCTGCGCGACAGAGGCAAACCCACCGCTATAGCGCGCAGGGTTTGGGACTGGAGACAACGAACGCCACCTGCCCGGTTTCCCTCCTCGATCAGATTGCCGCGCCGGATGAAACAGGTCTCGCTCTTATTCGTAGTGCGGCCGACCGCATGCGGCTCACCGCGCGGGGATTTCACCGCGTTTTAAAAGTCTCGCGGACATTGGCGGATCTCGACGGAAGCGATGCGATAAAGCGGATTCATGTGGCTGAAGCGCTCTCCTATCGGACAATCGTTTCACAGGGAGTAGCGTAATCCTTTTGTCACAATAATGTCGGGGATGTGTGATCTCATCTTCATAAGAGAAACGAATCACCCGCATTATGGTGAAAAGGATGAGTGTCATGATTGATCTCGGCGAAGGATTTCGGGGCTGGGCGCACAATGAGGCGCCACGTCAATTAATTCGCTCGCTGCTCGACGACACGATTCCTGATCCCGCCTATAGTCTTGGTCGCATTGGCTCGCTTGAAGTGCGCCTCGCTTCAACAAAAAAAGAAATCAAGAAAGCACAGCGGTTACGTTATAAAGTTTTTTATGAAGAGATGACCGCGACACCGGATTTGATGTCGCGCTTGAAGCGGCGCGATATCGATCCTTTTGACGCGTTTTGTGATCATCTTCTTGTTGTCGATCACAAAGAGGAAAAGTCGAAAGTGATTGGCACCTATCGACTTCTTCGTCAGGATATGGCGGCGCGTGGTTGTGGTTTCTATACGGCCAACGAATTTGATATTGCTCCCATGATCGCTGCCCATCCGACTGCGCGTTTTTTAGAACTCGGCCGTTCCTGTGTATTGAAGGCCTATCGCGACAAACGTACTGTCGAGTTACTTTGGCACGGTATTTGGGCCTATGTCCGTCGGAATCGGATCGATATTATGTTTGGTTGCGCGAGCCTATACGGCATTGACCCCGACGCGCTCGCACTGCCTCTAAGCTTCCTTCATCACACGGCGTCTGCAGAGGGCGCATTGGCAGCAAAGCCGGTGACAGGACGCGCGATTGATATGAATCGGATGGATACGCAATCAATCGATGAGCGTAAAGCGCTGCATGCGTTGCCCCCTTTGATTAAAGGCTATCTAAGACTTGGCGCACGCTTCGGTCATGGGGCAGTGATCGACCGACAATTCGGC
>CAWUMH010000072.1:0-8237 GCA_963923565.1 uncultured Alphaproteobacteria bacterium | reverse complement strand
CGCAAGCGGCATACGCACCTCTTCGACAACTCCCAAAGCGCGGAACAATTCGTAAAGAACGGGCACAATGATGATGCCACCACCTACGCCGAAGATCCCGGCGAAAAATCCGGTTGCCGCGCCTGCAATTAAAAGGCTCACCGCCAACAGAAGCAAAACTTCATAACTCAACCCGTTCAACATTGGCGATATCCTTGCTTTCGAATTTTAAACTGCATCTTCTATCGGCCGCGCGACATGCGCGATGGCGTCTTTGAGGACTTGCAGTGTTGCATCGCGCTTTACGCCTTCGGTTGCGAGATGACGGCGATAGGAGCGCGCACCGGGGCGCCCTTGGAACAACCCTAAGAGATGACGCGTCATCGCATGAAGCGGTACGCCTTGCGCGAGCTGCTTTTCGATATAGGGGAAATAGGCTTCAAGCGCTTCAAACGCATTGTTGTAGGGTGCCTCTGTTCCGAAGAGATCAGGATCAACGGCAAGTAAGAGTTCAGGATTGTGATAGGCCGCCCGTCCGAGCATCACACCATCGACATGGTGAAGGTGAGTTTTCATGGCATCAATCGTTTCAATGCCCCCATTGATCGCGACAGGGTAAGCGCCAAGCCTTTGTTTCAAACGATACACACGTTCATAATCAAGCGGCGGAATCTCTCTATTCTCTTTGGGTGATAGGCCTTTTAGCCAGGCTTTGCGTGCATGAACCGTAAGCGCGTCGCATCCGGCGGCAATCACCGCGTCGGCGAGGTGATCAAGTGCGAATTCGACATCTTGTTCGTCAACGCCCAATCGGCATTTCACCGAGACTGGAATTTTTACTGCCGCTTTCATTGCTGCAACGCATGACGCGACGAGATCAGGCGTGAGCATCAGGCATGCACCGAAATTGCCACCTTGAACACGATCTGAAGGACAGCCGACATTGAGATTGATCTCATCATAGCCAAAAGATTCTGCAATCACGGCCACCTTGGCGAGTGATTCAGGGTCAGAGCCGCCGAGTTGCACAACAACACGATGTTCGGCATTGTCGAAGCCTAGGAGCCTCTCGCGCGGACCATGAATGATCGCAGCGGCTGTGACCATTTCCGTGTAAAGCGTCGCGTGGCGGCTCAAGAGTCGATGGAAGGAGCGGCAATGCCTATCTGTCCACTCCATCATGGGTGCGACCGCAAATCTCATCGCGGTTTTTGGGATCGGGCTCATGATCTCACCCGCTCCTCGCTTGATGACGCGGCAATAAGTGTCTTTGTCACAGCATGATGAGGCGCAGAAAAAATATCAACCGTCATACCGCTCTCAACAATTTCACCTTTGTCGAGAACGATCATGCGATCAGACAGACGGCGCGCGGCGCCGATATCATGAGTGATAAAGATCATGGCGATGCCGTGCATCGCACGAAGGCGTTCGAGAAGCGAGAGAATTTGATCGCGGATTTCAAAATCAAGCGCTGAGACAGGCTCATCAAGGATCAAGAGATCGGGTCGCCGAATAATCGCGCGGGCTATAGCCGCACGTTGCGCTTGACCGCCTGAAATCTGATGCGGGTAACGTGTGAGAAGCGCGGGATCGAGGCCCGCATCACGTGCAGCCTCAGCGACACGCGGATGATCGGCTTGAAGCGACAAAGGCTCGCCGATGCTTCGGCCGATGGTCCAGCGCGGGTTGAGCGATCCCATAGGATCTTGAAACACCATCTGCACGCGGCCTTTGCCTTCAGCCCAGATCATCTCGCCTTGCGTTACGCGATCAAGATCCGCCAGAATACGCGCGAGCGTCGATTTGCCAGAACCGGACTCGCCGACAACCGCAACGATTTCGCTTTCACTAAGGGAGAGTGAGATATTTTTCAGCGCGTGAATTGTATCGCTAGAGCCAAACAGAAATTTCGATTTGTCGCGGTAGGTCTTACCGATCGACTTTGTTTGCAAGAGAGGCGCGCGTCGGTCGTGGGCAGTGTGGATAGGCGCTTTGTGACTCAATGCATAAAGTCGCGCAAGTTCAGGAGCGGTATCATTGCTAAGAGGAAGCATTGACGATTCAACGATACGCCCCTCTTTCATGAGAAGAAGGCGATCAGCAATACGCGCCAATACAGGTAAATCATGACTGATGAGCAAGATGCCGAGACCGTCTTCATCCGCGCATTGTTTTAACAGTGCGAGGATGGCATCCTCTGTCGTGACATCAAGCGCCGTTGTTGGTTCGTCGGCGATTAAAATTTTTGGAGACAAAGCGAGCGTGGCCGCAATCATCGCGCGCTGTCTTTGTCCGCCTGAAACCTCATGCGGATAGCGGTCGAAAGCAGGAATGTTTTTTGGAAAGCCCGCGCGATCAAGCGCGATACGCGCTTTTTCCCGTGCGTGCGGCCAGGTCATTCCACCACGGCGTACCAAGGCTTCGGCAACATGATCGCCAATACTCATTAAGGGATTAAAGATACCTGCCGGATCTTGAAAGATTAAGCCAATGTCGCGTCCGCGTAGGGCGGCAAAAGACTCTGCATCATCAAGTGCGATTGTTTTACTATTGAGCGTGAGAGTGCCGTTCGTTTTCGCATGAGCAGGCAGCAAGTCGCAGAGCGCGCGGGCAGTCATGGATTTGCCGGATCCCGATGCGCCGACAAGACCAACGATCTCCCCCTTATTGATTGTCAGCGACAGATCATCCAAGACGCTGCGTGATCCAAGCGTGACGCTGAGGCCTTTAAGATCAAGCGCGGTCATGATCATGACCCTCGCGCCTTTTGGGATCGGCATAGTCGGAGAGCTTGTCTCCGATCCACGTAAACAGGAAAACGAATGCCGCGATGGCAAGGCCCGGAATGATCGCGAGCCTTGGGGCGATGACAATCAACGTCTGCGCGTCATTCAGCATACGGCCCCAACTCGGCATGGGGGGCACAACGCCAAGGCCGACATAAGAGAGGCCTGCTTCCGCAAGAATGCCAAGGCCCATTTGCATCGAGATTTGCGCAAGCGCCACGCTGGAAACAAGCGGTAAGATATGTGTGGCTGCGATATTAATAGTGTTTTTTCCGGCAAGCCTTGCGGCTTTGATAAAGTCTTTGGTCCAGAGTGGTCGCGCGGCGCCATAAAGCGTGCGGGCGAAAACCGGAATATTGAAAATTCCGATGGCAAGTCCCGCCGTGATGATACCCGAGCCGAAGATATTATGAATGAGAATGGCCGTAACAAGGGCAGGAAATGCAAAGATGAAATCATTCAAAGAGAGAATGGAGCGACTTAAAACATGATCTGATGCGGAGGCGATGAGGCCGAGGGGAATGCCAATACCAGCACCAATAACAACCGCCATCGCTGCTACGGAAAGTGATGCAAAACAACCGCCGATGACCATCGCGAATGTGTCGCGTCCGAACTGATCGGTACCCAGCCAATGAGTGCTTGAAATAGGCATCAATCTCAAATCGATACGGATCTGGTAGGCGCTTTCCATGAGCGGCATGGCGATCGCTAATGCCCCATAAAGAAAGATCAGCACTAAGCCGCCGCCCACAATTTTTTTTCGCAAAGCGCGGTTCATGCGGAACCCCCGCTTTGTCGGCGTAAACGGGGATCTATCAATGTGGCGAGAAGATCAACCGCTTGATTGACAAGAATGACGCTGCCAACGAGCAGCATCGCAACGCCTTTGATTACCGGAAGATCGCGTTGTGTGATCGATTGAAAAATCAACCGGCCAAGACCGGGTAGCGAAAACACCGTTTCGATGATCACAGTGCCTGCAATCAAAAAAGCAAATTGCAGACCCATCACCGAGAGAACAGGCAACATCGCATTCGGCAAAATGTGATGCCACAAAATATCTTTTTCGGAGAGGCCGCGTGCGCGCGCGCCGAGCACAAAATTATCTTGTGCCTTATCGCGTATTTCCGCGCGTACAATCCGCGCAAGAATGGCGGCTTGAGGAATGGCAAGCGCAAAAAGCGGGAGCAGGAGAGATTTGAGTGCCATCATGCCGCTCTTCCATCCTGCAAAGCCGCCGGCAGGCAGCCAATGGAGTCCAACAGCAAAAATCATGATCAATAAAAGCGCGAGCCAGATATTCGGTAGCGCAAGCGCGAGCTGCAATCCGTTTTTGATCACGCGATCAAGTGTCGATCCATGATGATGAGCCGAGAGCGCGCCAAGGGGAATGGCGATCACCACAGTGAGTGCAAGTGACAGCACCGCCAAAGGCAGACTCACCGGAAGACGTTCGGCAATTAAAGTCAGAACCGGTGTCGCATAAGTCATGCTCGTGCCGAAGTCGAAATGCAAAAGGCCAATGATCCAAGACACATATTGAACGACCAAAGATTGATCGAGGCCCAATTGATGACGAAGCGCTTGAAGTGTGTCGGGTCGCGCGTCAGTGCCAAGCATGAGCGCGGCAGGATCACCCGGCAGCACATCGACGATCAAAAAAATAAGCACGCTCGCAAGCAGAAGGAATGCGATGAGGCCTGCCAGTTTTTGGATGAAGACACGGATCAACATTGATAGCGCGCGGGGCTCAGGGGCAGGGTCGGACAGAGGCTTTCGGCGGGGCTGGCCGCTCTGTCAAGCCTTCGACCCTTGGAGCTTGGCTTTGGCTGCCACAATCAGCGATTTGAGCCCCGGCTCCATAATGGCATCTTCGGCGTCCTCAAAACTGAAGCGCTCGATCTTCCGGAGGCCTTTTTCTTTATAATCGCTGGCTTGTTTGCGGACATCCATAAGGAAGACCTCGACACGCGCCAATTCCCAGTGGCCGGAGCGGCGCTTCCAGAAAACATAGGACCCGATGGGCTTATCGTCGATGTGCCCGGAAAGTCCGCCTTCCTCTAAGGCTTCCTGCGCCGCGGCCTCGGCCGGACTTAAATCCTTGATCGGATTGCCCTTGGGGATCGACCAACGGCCGGAATCGCGCGTTGTGATCAGGATTACCCGCCAGTGTCCGTCGGCAGTCTGCTCGACGGGGAGCGCCCCGACCTGTTTGATGGTCGAAGGATCGAGATCATCGGCGGGGCTTGTCTCGGCTGTCATCACCCTATCCGAATCCAATTTGGCCCAGCGGTCAACTCTGGGGATTTTGAGCATCCGAAGGCTCCCGCAAAAAAGCGCAGCCCAGCCGCCTGAAACGGGTTGCGTAGGGACGCATTGCGATGAATGATGGGCCAAGAAGCATGATAAACGAGTGACGGCTCGAAGACGCGGAGGAATAGTTTGTCGGATCACACGATTTTGATCGCTGATGACCATCCGCTTGTGCGTGGCGCGCTTCGTGAGGCGGTATCATCGATCCTATCAAGCGTATCCGTCATCGAAGCGGGCTCTTTCGATGAGCTTGTTGCCGCCTTCAAAGGCGATGCCGATATCGATCTCGTCTTGCTCGATTTAACGATGCCCGGTGTGCAAGGGTTTTCCGGTCTTCTCTTTTTGCGCGCATCACATCCGGAAGCGCCTGTTGTTGTTGTGTCGGGCAATGAAGATCGTACAGTTATTCGCCGCTGCATTGAGTTGGGGGCATCAGGCTATCTGCCGAAATCACTCGATCCCCATGCCATGAAGGCCGCGATCAAGGCGGTGCTTGATGGTAATGTGTTTACGCCTGATGATGTTGATCTTTCGGAAACACCCGATCCCGAGACGAGCGACATGGTGCGGCGCTTGGCAACACTGACACCGCAACAAGTGCGTGTTCTGATGATGTTGTCGACCGGTCTTCTCAATAAACAAATCGCCTATGAGCTGTCCGTTTCAGAAGCGACGGTTAAAGCCCATGTGTCTGCGATTTTGCAAAAGCTTGATGTCGATAGCCGCACGCAAGCTGTGATTGCCGCGTCCAAAATTGCGGCGGGCCAATGGACAGGCGTTTCACAATCAGTGTCGTGAAACGCGAGGTTAAGCCGTGATCGCTTTATAAGAAGCTTTCAATCGGCCAGTTTTTCCAATCTTCCACTGCGCGTCCGACAAGTGCGAGAGGCGAAGTCAGGCCGTCTTTCACGAGCCGCGCTACGAGGCCTTTTTTGATTTCATTGATCAGGGCCGGGCCCTTATAAACAAGGGCTGAGTAAAGTTGGATCAAGCTTGCGCCCGCTTCAATTTTTCCAATCGCCGCGCGCGCCGAGTCAATGCCGCCGACACCGATAAGCGGGAATTGATTTTCCACGCGGAGATAGGCCTCTGACAACATCTTGGTTGAAAGCGGATAAAGCGGCTTGCCCGATAATCCGCCAGTTTCCAAACGCATGCGCTTATCATGCAGTGATTTTGGCCGCTTCACGGTTGTATTTGAAACAATCAGCGCATCAATGCCGCGTTTGCGCGAGACATCGACAACATCATCAAGTTCTTCCAGCGAGAGATCAGGCGCGATCTTCAAAAAGAGCGGACGCTTAGGGCCATGCCGTGCTGCTTCATCGCGTTCATGGAGCGACCAGGCGAGAAGATCATCAAGGATCTCGCGATTTTGCATGGTGCGTAAACCAGGCGTGTTCGGCGATGAAATATTGACGGTGAAATAGTCGGCAAGGGATGCAAAAGCGCGGATGCCTTTGACATAGTCGGACACGCGATCGGTCGTGTCTTTGTTGGCACCCACATTGATGCCGACAAGGCCGGGCTTCCCAGCGCGTTGCTTTAATCGGTCCAACACGATGTCATGGCCATGATTGTTAAAGCCAAAGCGGTTGATTACTGCTTCATCTGTTGCAAGCCGAAAGAGGCGCGGTCTCTTATTTCCCTCTTGCGGGAGGGGCGTCACCGTTCCGCATTCAACAAAGCCGAAACCGAGACCAAGCATCGCGTCAGGCACTTCCGCATTCTTGTCAAAGCCCGCAGCGAGGCCAAGCGGGTTAGAAAAATTCAAACCAAAAAGCGAAACGCCTAAGCGCGGATCATCAGCCACCGGCGAACGGGGCCCAAAGCGCTTTAACGCATTGATGGTTAGATTATGCGCGTTCTCCGGATCCATCCGATAAAGCAGAGGCTTCGCCAGTTTAAAGAGAAGAGTCATGGCAAGAGTCCTTCAAAGCGATGTGTACCGTCCGCATTGAGCGGAAGCGGATCGATGCGTTTCACCGCACTGACCAGCAGACGGTCATAAAAATGCGGAAAGAGATCGCCGCCGCGCGATGGTTCATAAATCAATTTATCGCCAAGGCTTTGATCATCAAGCGTAAGCAGCAGCAACTGTGATTGACCGTGAAAATGACGGCGGGCTGTTTCAACAACTTGCGCGCCTGTTGAGAAATGGATGAAGCCATCAGCGCGATCGACCGGTGCGCCTTCAAAGACGCCGGATCTCAAGGCGTCCTGCCAGAGCGATTCGGGAATGATTTTGTAAATCAGCATAGGCGGCGCCAAAAAAGCGGAAGGAGACCTCGAAACAAAGAGGCGCGATCTGCGACAAGAGCCATGGATCGAGGCCCCATGCAACCGCATCCAGCTTGCCAATAAGGAGAAAATAAACCTATAAACAGTCAAATTTCAGATAAATATCCTTGCTTCGGGGGCGGTCGATGCTGACGCATGAACGGATCTGGAAGGCGGTTGACCTTCTGGCGGCGCGAAACGGCCTCTCGGCATCGGGCTTAGCCCGGCGCGCGGGTCTTGATCCTACCTCCTTCAATAAATCGAAGCGTGTTTCGTCTGATGGCCGTTTGCGTTGGCCCTCAACCGAGTCGATTGCCAAGATTCTCGAATCCACGTCGACCGATTTGGAAGTGTTTATGGCACTCGTTCTGGCAGATCGTCCCCCTGCACCGACGCGCGCCATCCCTTTAATTGCAATGAGCGATTGGGCGGAGGCGTTTGATGCCGAGGGCCGGCCGCAAGGCCCGAAATGGGATGAAGTCGGATTTCCGGAATTGCCCGCAGGCGATCTCTTCGCTCTTGAATTAACCGATGCGCGGATGATGCCTATTTATCGTGAAGGCGATATTCTGATCTGCGCAACGACGATTCCTGTGCGGCGCGGTGATCGTGTTATTCTTAAACTGAAGTCGGGTGAACTTCTTGCGGGAACGCTTCGCCGCAAGACTATGGCCGGTCTCGATCTCATGCCCTTCGGCGCGAATGCTACGTCGGAAACCCCGATTGCGGTTCAAGACAAAGCGTGGATCGCCCGCATTCTCTGGGCGAGCCAATAACTTCGTCGTGCGTTGTCTTAGCGTCCTTCGCGGGTTGCCATAAAATGCGCGTGATCGGCAATGAGCGCGCCTTCCAAGCCCTTCGCAATGAGTGCGC
>CAWUMH010000071.1:0-8262 GCA_963923565.1 uncultured Alphaproteobacteria bacterium | reverse complement strand
GCATCGATATCGCGATAAAGCGTCAAACGTTCGCGAAACCCGTCAATGGTCAAAGGGTCGGTTGTCGAGCCCGGCAAGGCACTGGCGATCACGTGAATGAGATAGGCGATATCCTCTTCGCTAAAGCGCTCATAAGTCGCTTTTGCTCGCGCTGTCGCCTCCGCATCATAATCATGCTCGGCACCGGGGCGCTTAAGGATGAAGAGATCAAAGGCCGCAAAGCGATCCTGATCAAACCGCAAACATGTAGCACCCGTGGGCAACTCATAATCAAGATCGGTACGTGTCCAATCGACCACAGGCATAAAATTATAACAAACCGTTTTGATATCCGCTTTCGCGACCGCTTGAAGACTCGCAATCCACGCCTCGATGGATTGCTTAGCCCTTTTGCCGAGACGCTTCACATCATCGGGTATCGGGATTGATTCAACGACCGACCAATAGAGCGGCGTACGGCCCGGCGGCGTCGTTTCAATCAAATTTTTGCGCTCGGCAACGGCCGCCTCGGTCCACACAGCACCGGGCTTTAACTGATGCAAGGCCGAAACAATATCGGTAGCTCCTGCTTGCCGCACATGATCGAGTGCCACGGGGTCTTGCGGTCCGAACCAACGCCACGCTTCTTTCATCGTCGCTCCTCCAACATGTTTATTATATACATATAAAACCCATATTATGAGAGCCATATCACGAATTTGTTTTACGATCTACGCGAAGGGATAACTCGATATCTTGCCCTATAAAATAATCGGGACGCCATTTTGTGCGTCACAGCTTATCGTAAAACAAGATTATCGATATCGAAATATTTTTTACCCATCTATTGCTTAAAATTCATAGGTTAGGAGGCGGATATTTTAACTAAACCGCGGAGCTGAGCAATAACAGGAACTATTTTAATTGATCTTCGAGACGGCTATCAGTTACCAACTAATATTGCCCGAAAATCATTCACATTTGTTCCTGTTGGGCCTGAAACAAAAAGGTCGCCAATCTTTTCAAACGCCGAATAAGCATCGTGTCTTGCCAAGTAATCACGACCATCTTGACCAGATTGTCGCAATCTTAAGGCTGTTGTTCCATCACAAAATGCACCTGCATTATTCTCCGAACCGTCAATACCATCCGTATCAGCGGCAAGAGCATAGATACCATTCATCCCCTCGATGGCGAGCGCAAAGGATAGTAGAAACTCGGTATTACGCCCGCCCTTACCTGCTCCTTGGGCGCCAATTGTAACCGTTGTTTCGCCTCCAGAAAGGAGAAGCACTGGTTTAGAAAATGGTTGATTATGCAATGCAATCTCCCGAGCGATCGCTGCATGCATAAGACCGATATCCTTTGCCTCACCCTCGATCGCGTCTGAGAGAATATGAGTTTCTATTCCCTGCGCTCTTGCGAATTTTGCCGCAGCATTAAGCGAAACAGCCGCTGACGAAATGATATGCGCACTCGTTCTTTTAAACACATCAGCAGATGGATTGGGCACTTTTGCATTCGAAATCTCAGCAATGATCTCTGCAGGAAGTTCGATCCGATAATCATGAATCACCCGAAGCGCGTCTTCTGCCCGCATAAGATCCGGTACCGTTGGACCAGACGCCACAAGGGAGGCTTGGTCACCCGGAATATCGGAAATGATCAAGCTCACAACACGCGCCGGATAGGCGGCAGCCGCCAAGCGACCTGCTTTAATGCGTGAAAAATGCGCACGCACGACATTCATTGCCGATATTGGCGCGCCAGACTCTAATAACGCTCTGTTTAGAAGTACTTCATCCGCCAAAGTAAACCCGAATGGCGGCGCTGGTAGCAAAGATGAGCCGCCGCCCGAGATCAACGCAACAACCAGATCGTCCTCTGTGAGGTCTTCTACTTGCTGTAAAAGCGCTTGAGCTCCGCGAATGCCGCTTTCGTCCGGAATTGGATGGGCCGCTTGCATTATCGCAATCGTGTTACACCGCTCGACCGGCCCGTGCTGCGCAACAACAACGCCCTCGACGGGTGCCTTCCAAGCGCGCTCAAAAGCAGATGCCATCTGGCTGGCAGCTTTGCCCGCACCAACCACTATCGTGCGACCCTTTGCAGGTTCAGGCATATTATTGAGAATTGCTTGATAAGCATCGGCAGCCGAAACCGCCTGCGCAAACAAATCAACGAGAAACTGGCGTGAAGGCTTCATTTCCGAACTGTCTCAGCATTTCGATATCAATAAAGAGCGTATGGTAGAGGTCAACTTAAGCCGTTTGAGAAGTTCATTCTTAGCTCTATTGTTGTAATCCGTCATTCAGATTGCGGTGTCAGATAACGGAATCGGAAAGTCAACCACAAAGCCTCTTGAGTAGCTTAGAGTGTGTTAGCCTGCCCCCATTGGGCTATCTGCCTAACTCGAATGTTGGGAATTTCGGGAATTTACTCGAACGGTGTCTGGGCGGAACCACGCAAGCCGATCTGATAACCCAATAACGGGCTCGATTTTAATCGAAGATCAATTCTAATTTTTATTGAGGGAGGTGGTCGTAGCAGAGGAAGGCTTTAGTTCTCTAATGCGCCGTCTTGGCAGGCATATCATCCCACACGATCAACATCCACGGCTGGCTAAATTATACTAATCCGTTCAAGCAAATGCTCTAAAACCAAAACATAATCCGAAGATCGACCTAAAACGCTATCGACTCTGGCATCATAGCGCGAACCATATATTTCAATATGTGGCCAGTTTACGAAAATACGCTGATCCTATTGAAACCGCCGATCACACATATGCGGTCGTCCTGGCAAATAAAGGGTCGCCCCGGCGCTTGGTCTCTCGGCAACCACTTTTCCTTTAGAGATGACAGTGGTTCGATTAGCGCGAAGTCTTATAGCTTCAACAGGATCATTGGCTTCCAGAACGACAAGGCTAGCCTGACAGCCAACATCAAGACCGTAACTCTCAAGGTTCATGAGTTTTGCAGAATTGATTGTCACGAGATCATAAGTTGCACGCATCTCCGGAGGGCTGGTCATCAAAGTGGTATTCAATCCCATAAAAGCGACATCAAGCATATCGGCATTGCCAAGCGAATACCACGGATCGAGTACGCAGTCCTGACCATAGCCAACGGTTACGCCCGCTTTGAGCAATTCCGGCACCCTTGTGAGACCACGCCGTTTTGGATAGGTGTCGCTGCGGCCTTGCAGAGTAATATTAATCAGCGGATTGGGAACGATCGCCACACCTGATTCCGCAATCAAATTGATGAGCTTGCCGGCATAATAATTATCCATCGAATGCATCGATGTGCAATGCGATCCTACCGAACGCCCCTCTAATCCAAGACGCTTTGTTTCAGCTGCAAGCGTTTCGATATGACGAGACCAAGGATCATCGCTTTCGTCGCAATGGAGATCGATCATAATGCCACGCTTGGCCGCAATCTCGCATTGCGCGATGACGGCGAGGCGTCCATCTTCCATCGTCCGTTCAGCGTGAGGTATACCCCCAACGATGTCGACGCCGCGATCCAAGGCACGCTCGACATTTTTAACATTGTTCGGTGCGCGATAATAGCCGTCCTGTGGAAAGGCCACAATCTGCAAATCAAAATAGGAAGCCACTTTCTTTTTGACTTCGAGCAGCGCATCAACACCAATTAAACGATCATCACTCGTATCAACATGGGTGCGGGTGGCGAGAAGTCCCATCGAAACGGCCCAGTCAATATAGGCAAGTGCGCGATCGACCAGTTCTTGATGGGTTACAATTTTACGAAGCTCGCCCCACAGCGCAATACCCTCAAACAAGGTTCCCGATTGATTGACCCGCGGCAATCCATAAGACAGCGTCGCATCCATGTGGAAATGCGGATCACAAAAGGGCGGCGAGACAAGCTGGCCCCGCGCATCGACAATACGTCCAGCTTCATTTGGCAAAGAGGCTTCAACAGCGGCTATTTTAGTGCCCGTGATTCCGATATCGCGGACCGAGCCATCAGGCAATGTTCCGCCCTTCACAATAATGTCGAACGCCATTCTGCCCTCCCTGTAGTGTCAGATCTCAATCCTTCAACAGATGAGCGTTTTCTGACGCAAAACTCAAGTAAACAGGCTTGCCCGTTTCAATCGGAAGCGCAGCAAAGCTTCGTTCAGGCATTTGGACCTTGAGCTCGGTTCCGTCCTTAGCCTCGAAAAACAAAGTCACCATGGAGCCAACGAATTCCTCAGAGAGAAGCTGCGCTTCAATCGTGTTGGAAGAAGGGCGCTCGGCGGCAACCGTCATCAAATCCGCTGCAACGGAGAAGGATACGGCACTGCCATTAGGTCTATCGGTACCGATATGAAAAATGCCAAAGGACGTCTCAACAGCACCGCCGCCCTGGGACTTGCCCATGAAAATATTATTGCGCCCAACAAATTCGGCAACAAATCGATTAACAGGCGCGCGATAAATTTCACGCGCTGTCCCAATCTGCGCGATCTCGCCTTTTGACATAATCACAATGCGGTCGGCCATCGCAAAAGCCTCGGATTGCGAATGTGTCACGTAAACAAAGGTGATCCCGAGTTCTTTTTGGAGCTTCGTGAGCACGGCTTGCATACGTATAACAAGATGAGCATCGAGCGCGGATAGAGGCTCATCAAGAAGCAAAATTTTTGGTTCAGTAACGAGCGCACGTGCAAGAGCCACGCGCTGTCTTTGTCCACCAGAGAGCTGATCAACCGGACGCTCGGCAAATTCGCCAATGCCCAAGCGGTCAAGCCAATCAAGCGCGCGCCGACGTCGCTCTGCAGGCTCAACCTTACGCATCTTCAAACCAAATTCGACATTTTCACGCGCGTTTAAAAATGGAAATAGTGCCAGCGACTGCCAAACCATAGGTGTATCACGCTCATGCGGACTGACACCGACGAGCGATTGTCCCGCTAAACGTATATCGCCTTCACTCGGATCTTCGAGGCCGGCCAACATACGCAGAGTCGTCGTCTTGCCACAGCCCGACGGTCCCATAACTGCAAGGAATTCGCCCTCACGGATTTCGAGATTGATTCCTTTGACGGCGACATGGCTACCAAATCGCTTAACGACATTGTCGATCACGACGAGCGGTTGTCTCATGATGCAATTCCCGTTGAGCGCGTGCGTCCCATGACAAGACTTTGCGCGATGACGACAAGGGCAATCGATACAAGCAAAACAACTGAGCCAATGGCGTTGACTTGTGGATCGATATTGCCCGTTAGAATTTCAAGTATGACAACCGGTATTGTTTTATTAAGGCCCGACACGAACCAGGAGACTGCAAATTCGTCGAATGATACAGCGGCTGTCAAACAAAGCGCTGCGATCATTGAAGGTCGTGTGAATGGTAAGATCACATTGAGCATCGTCACCCATTCCGATGCTCCAAGATTATGGGCCGCAGGCTCAAGATTCGGATCCATCTGATTGAGACGAAGCCTGATAATGGCCATCGCGAATGGCGCACATAAAACGGTATGCGCAATGATAATCGAGATCACCATGCCTGACGCATGAAAATTTGATAGCCACCCCAGCATTGCCAGAGCCATAATAATGAGAGGAATAGTCGGCGGGAGAAGCCCGAGGATTAGAAAAGCTGTCTTGCCAAAAAATTGATAGCGATAATCGGTATAAGCGGCCGTGAAACCAATAAAGGTTGAGAGAAGTGCCGTTGAGAGTGCGACTATCAGGCTGTTGGTAGCAGCAGGCAATAACTCGGCATTGAAAAATGCTTTTTCATACCAATGCGTTGTGAATCCCCCGAGAGGTATGGTGGGAAAGCGGTCGGAGTTAAACGAGAATACAAAGCTTGCAATAATCGGTGCGAAGATAAACAGAAACACAAACGCTATATAAAGGCGCAGGAGAATGCGTGTTGGGGCAATCTTCATCAGCGACGCCTCCGATAAGCATAACCGATCGCACTGAACGCGACGACCATTAAAGTTACGATCATCATCAGAGCCACTACGGCGGCGCGCGGCCATTGTTGGCCTGACTTTGATGTATCGATGATCATGATCGAAAGCGTTGGCGGCTTTGATCCACCCAGATAATAGGGTGCTACAAAATCACCAAATGACAGTATGAAGCAGAATACAGCAGCGACCACAAAGCCAGTTTTAGCAAGAGGCAAGATCACGGCAAATATTGTATGAAAGCGCCCACAGCCGAGATTATGCGCAGCCTCAACCAAGCGCCTGTCAACACCGTTCAAAGCGAAAGTCTGCAGGATAACAGCAAGCGGCAAACACAATGTTAAATAGCCCACCAATGTACCGAACATCGTATTGAGCATCGTGTAGGGGCCGAGACCAAAAATGGAAAATCCGGCATTGATGACACCTTGCTGCGCGAGGATAACCTGCCAGGCAAAAATACGCACAAGGTAACTTGTGAAAAACGGAATGATGAGAAAAAAGACGGCCCACCGCCGAAAGGTTTCACTCGCATGGAAAGACAAAAAGAAACTCGCCGGAAAAGCGGCGAGTGTTGTCAAAATCGTAGCCCCAAAAGCAAGGCGTAAAGTCAGGAAATAGGAATCCCAGAAGATTGGGCGACCGAGTGTTTTGACCCAATTGCCGACATCGAAAGCGGCTTCCATGCGATAATTCTTCACGACGAAGAATGACATCGCAACCATGAAAACCAGGGGGCCAATAAAAAATAGACCCTGCCATACGATCAAAGGGATGCGCCACGATATCGCATACCAGTCGGTGCGACGTGCTTTTTGCCCGTTCACGAGACCGCCTCCCTCGCGGCAATGATTTTTATGTGTGCCGACGGATTAAATCCGTCGGCACCTTATTCGCTAATTACGCTATTAGGATGCGCTCTTATATTCCTGCCAGAAATCGTTCCAATCTTCGAGCGATTGCTGCTTCGGAATATCGCGATATTGAATGCGGCCGTCTTTGATGAGCTTTACCGGATCAAGCGGCGAACCATCAACTTGATTGGAACGTTTTGCTTCTTTCGGATTTTTGTCCTGCAAGGCTTTACGACCTTTGTTGGTGACAATATTTGCCGGATAAGCTGCCATGTTCGCCGACTTCACTTGGCCTTCGGGCGACAGCATATATTGAATGAATTTCTTCACAATCGCTGCCTTAGGCGTGCCTTTGCCGATCGAATAGGATTCCGTGAACTGGATACCACCCTCTTTCGGAATGACCGATTTCACAGGCGCGCCATCGCGCTCAAGAACACCCGTGATCCAATCACCGATGCCAGCCATGGCCAACATTTCACCGGTCTTCAATCCGTTGAAGGTGCCGCCATAGTCGAAGAAGCCACCCACTTGCGGACGCAAGGTTTTCGCTGTGGCCTTCAACTTGTCCCATTGGCCCTTGTCGAGGTTCCAAAGGTTTTTGCCGTTACCATTGTAGAGGCTGAGCTGCCCAAGATTAGGCAGGTGCCAATCGAAATGACCGACTTTGCCTTTCAGTTCAGGCTTCCAGAAGCATTTATAGCTTTCAGCTTCAGCATCCGAAACGGCCTTGGTGTTATAAGAAACGCCCAAGAGACCGAAACGCACCATCACTGAATAAAGCTTACCGTCCTTCCAGTGTCCTGGAAATTTTTTGAAGTCTTCATGCACCATATCATCAAAAGGATAATCGGCAGCATTCAACTCTTCAATGTAACCAGCAGCGTTCAATTGCTGGACAAATTCGGCATCCGACAAAATCACGTCATAGGTTCCGGGAGGCGACTGTGCAATCAGCGCCAACATATTGTCACCACCGGCATAATATTTTGGTTTGAACTTCACATTATTGGCAGCTTCAAATTCCGCCACAACATCAGGCTCGCCATGACCATACCAAGCGAGCATATTGATTTCTGTCACCGCGGCCCAAGCGCGGCTAACGAAAGGCATCGCAAGCACCGAGGCCGCACCGGCCCTCAAGAGCTCGCGCCGTGTCGGCACCAAAATCTTGCTCATGTTTCCCCTCCTCAAAGGCCAGACAATCCAGCCGAAATGGGACCCTCCCCTCCGCCTAGAAAAAACGAAGGCTTCCCATTCGTTGAGGCTAGCTTAGTGAAAGTCATACGCAAAATTTATGATTTCAATAAATCTATTGTTTTTGATTATATTGAGGGTCCTATGCCTTACTTTTAGGCGAAGCTGCATCGTCGAGACTGGAAATAAGGCATTTAATCAGCGCCAGACCTGCGTCAGTCATCCTTGTATGCTTATAAAAGAGGCCAACACTGATTTTTTCCAGCGGTGGAAATCCATCTTCAGG
>CAWUMH010000070.1:0-8863 GCA_963923565.1 uncultured Alphaproteobacteria bacterium | reverse complement strand
ATCTCTTGCGGCGCACTTATCGTGTGAAGCCCGGTGATATCATTTTGAACCACGCCGCTGCTGGTGGTGTGGGCCTCATTCTCGGACAATGGGCAAATGCACTGGGAGCAACTGTTATCGGCACAGTCGGCTCCAATGAGAAAGCCCAACTCGCAAAGCGTAAAGGCGGCTGTCACCACGTCATCAATTATCGGGCGGAGAATTTTGCCGAACGCGTTGCTACGATCACAAAGGGTGAAAAATGCCATGTCGTTTATGACGGCGTTGGAAAAGATACTTTTCCTCAATCGCTCGATTGTTTGCGTCCGCTTGGTATGTTTGTAAGCTATGGTAGCGCATCGGGTCCCATCGATGCCTTCAACATCAATCTGCTCTCGCAAAAGGGATCACTCTTCGCAACAAGGCCAACATTGTTCACCTATATCGCGAAGCGAAATGATCTTTTGCGCGCCGCACGCGAAATGTTTGAAATGATGGAAGAGGGATATGTGAAAATTCCCGTACATGCAAAAGCTAAACTATCAGATGCAATTGATGTTCACCGTGCGCTCGAGGGACGAACGACAACGGGTGCCACTATTCTCGTCCCCTAATTTTTTGAGCGTTGAAATAAAAACGCCCACCGATGAGGCGGGCGTTTTCTTATTTTTGAGTAGCGTTGAGGCGCTTTTTATGCGCTCTGCACGCCCTTTACATACCAATCGATTGTCGCAAGTTCACCGAGTGACATAGCTTTGCCGGCCGGTACCTTTTCCGCACCGCTTTGATCAAAGATCGGGCCCTTGAACACGTCATAGGTGCCCTTCATATAGCCATCGATGATCTTGTCAGCAGCTTCCTGCACATTTTTCGGCACGATCGGATTGTAAGGCGAAATCTTGACGTCGCCTTCCTTGATGCCTTCCCAGAAATCTTCCGACTTCCATGAACCATCAAGCATCGCTTTCGCGCGTGCGATATAGTGAGGACCCCAGATGTCCTCGATCGCGGTCAAATGCGCCTTTGGTGCGAATTTCGACATGTCTGCACCCTGGCCGAAACCATAGATTCCCTTCTGCTGGCAG
Source organism: uncultured Alphaproteobacteria bacterium (assembly GCA_963923565.1). GTDB lineage: Bacteria > Pseudomonadota > Alphaproteobacteria > Rhizobiales > Beijerinckiaceae > CAIUPE01. Next base: position 7,799 of record CAWUMH010000070.1, on the reverse strand, counting down.
AATTGCAGCGGAGCAGGGCTATCCGTGTGCGTGGCAATCACATCGCAACCCAGATTGGCGAGTGTCTGTGTAGCAGCGGTTTCTTTCGCAGGATCGAACCATGAGTCGATCATCACAAGCTTGGTCTGGATTTTTGGATTGACCGCTTGTGCCGCAAGCGTGAAGGCGTTCACGCCCATCACAACTTCCGGAATCTTGAACGAGCCAAGATAGCCGATCACGCCGGACTTCGACATATGTCCTGCAATCGTGCCGGTTACAGCGCGGCCTTCATGGAAGCGTGAATTATAGGTTGTGACATTCGGTGCGCGCTTGAAGCCTGTGCAATGCTCGAATTTTACATCCGGGAATTCTTTTGCGACTTCGAGGACTTGGTCCATATAGCCGAACGATGTTGCGAAGATCAGCTTGTTACCTTGACGGGCAAGATCGCGAAGGATCGGAACAGCGCTCGCATCTTCTTTGACGTTCTCTACATAAGTGGTCTTCACTTTGTCGCCGAGTGCCTTCTCAAGCTCAAGGCGACCTTTGTTATGCGCCCATGTCCAACCATAGTCGCCGATGGGGCCTAAGAAAATGAAACCAACTTTCAAGGGATCGGCAGCAGATGCCGATTGGCCCAATAGCGGCAGTGCCGAGGCAGCGGCGGCTGCCTTTACAAAATCACGTCTCGTAAAATTACCCATTAGAACTCTCCTCAGTTTAGGGTGACTCATCCATTCGGCAGAAACGGCTTGCCAAGACATGCGGGCTCCTTGCCGCTGCGCCCATCCCGTGCGGAAATGAACGCAAGTACGGCAACCGCAATAATGTAGGGCATCGCGGCCCAAAATTGTGAAGGCATGATGGCATAGCCCGACGCTTTTGCGTAGAGCTCCAATGTCATCAGCACCCCGAAAAAATAAGCGCCGGCGAGAAGGCGTCCCGCACGCCAGCCGGAGAAGACAACGAGTGCCAGCGCGATCCAGCCGCGACCCGCCGTCATCTGCTCGGCCCACATCGGCGTGATCACCATCGAGAAATTCGCGCCCGCAATACCGGCGATAGATCCACCGAAAGCAATGGCGGCATAGCGGATCGCGATGACGGGATAGCCGATTGAATGCGCGGAGAAATCATTTTCACCAACAGCCCGCAAGACCAATCCCGCGCGCGTGTGTGACAAAAACCATCCAATCGCAAAAACAAGAATGAGGGCAAAATAGACAAAGGCACTATGGCCGAAAATCACACGTCCAATCGGATCTTGTGCGAGATAGTCGGGGAAGGGCGGGTCAAAGGGCAATGCCGCAAAGCCCGTATAATTTGTACCGATCAGTGACGAGAGACCAATGCCGAAAATTGTAAGCGCGAGACCCGTAGCAACTTGATTGGTGCCAAGTGACAAAACGAGCACGGCGAATATCATTGATGTTGCGGCGCCCGCCACGGCGGCAGCGCCAACACCGATCCAGGGATCGCTGAATTCAAACCCCACCGCAAAGCCGGTGATCGCGCCGACAAGCATCATGCCTTCAACGCCCAGATTAATCACGCCGCTTTTCTCGACAACCAATTCACCCGAAGCGGCGAGAAGAATCGGTGTCGTGATCCCGATCACGGTAATGAGCGCGTCGATGAGGAAGGTCAGTGTCATGCGCGGATCTCCGCAACTGACGATTTGATTTTGATCCGATAACGAACGAATAAATCACTCGCGAGAATGGCGAAGAGAATGAGGGCTTGAAAGAGGCCTGCCGTTGCATTGGGAACATGCACAACGGTTTGTGCCACCTGACCGCCGACATAAGTGACCGCCAAGACGATGCCTGCAACAAACACGCCGAAGGGATGAGACCGACCGAGCAGCGATACAATGATCGCCGTAAAGCCATAGCCTGACGGATAGCCGAGATTGAGACGCGTGAGCTGCATGAGTTCAAGCGTGCCCGCCAAACCGGCCATGCCACCCGATATCATCAGTGCGGCCCACACAATACGGTTTGAATTGAACCCGCCGAAGCGTGCGGCTTGCGGCGCTTCACCAATGGCGCGAATGGAAAATCCGAACACTGTGCGATCAACGATGATGGCGAAAATGATCATGCCGACAAGCGCGAATAAGAGGCCCGGCGGCAGTCCCGTTTCGCCCAATTCGCGCGGCAAAAGTTGTGACGCAGTCAGTTGGGCCGTTTGCGGGAAATTCATTCCATTCGGATCTTTCCAGGGACCCGTGATCAGATAGGAAAGAAGCTGAACTGATACATAAACAAGCATCAGGCTTGAAAGTACTTCGCTCACGCCATAACGAGTTTTCAATCCGGCGGGTATCGCTGCATAAGCCGCACCACCGGCCATACCGATGATCAACATCAAGGGTATAATCCAAATGCCACTCATCTCTTGCGTGGCATAAGCAACGCCTGCCGCTGAAATAGCGCCGACAATATATTGGCCTTCTGCGCCGATATTCCATATTTTTGCGCGATTACCAATCGATAAGCCCAAGCCAATCAAGATAAGCGGCGCGGCTTTCGTCGCAACGTCACGCCATTTATAGGTATCGATCACCGGCGTAATGAAAAGCTGCCATACCGCATCAAAGCCATCATAACCGATCGCATCAAAAATAATCACGCCAAGGATCATCACGCCGATTACCGAGAGGATTGGCGTTAAGACGACCATCGTCCGGCTTTGTTCTAAACGCTTCTCAAGCACGAGGCGCATGATGCTCTCCGCTTGTCGGGGTAGCCGCATGATGGCCGCCCATTAACAGACCCAACTCATCGACGGTGACGTCATTCACTTTGCGTGATGCTGAAAGCTTACCGCCATTAATAACCGCGAGGCGATCGCAGAGGCGAAGCAATTCATCGAGATCTTGTGAGATCACAATCACCGCTGATCCTGAATTGGCGAGATCAATGATGGCTTGATGGATCGCAGCGGCAGAGCCGGCATCAACGCCCCATGTCGGCTGGCAGATCACCAAGACGGATGGGTTTTGCAAAATCTCGCGACCCATGATGAATTTCTGCAAATTGCCACCCGAGAGAGAACCTGCAAGGGCGCGGGGGCCGAGCGCTTTCACAGAGAAGCGCTTGATGATTGTTTGCGCGAAACTTTCCGCACCGGTGCGATCAATCATGCCTTGCGGATCAAGGCCCATCCTTGTGCGTGCACTCAAAAACGCATTGTCAGCGAGCGTGAAGTTACCAATCGCGGCATGGCCATTGCGTTCTTCTGGGACCGCGCAAAGCCCGTGCGCGCGCCGCTTGGTGGGACCAAAACGACCAATGGCATTTTTATCAATGGCGATCACGTCTTCGCGTGCAGAAAGTGTTTCACCCGAAAGCGCGTCGAGCAATTCGTTTTGACCGTTGCCAGCAACACCTGCGATACCAAAAATTTCTCCCGCATGCACATCAAATGAAATTGATTGCAGCGCGACGCCAAAATCATCAGGCTTGGGAAGAGAGAGATCACGAACTGCGAGACGCACAGGACCAGCGTTTGACACAGAGCCGCGTGCAGGATCCGCAAAGTCGGAACCGATCATCATCTCGCCCATGCTGCGCGGGGTTTCTTTGCGCGGGTCGCATGTCGCGACAACTTTGCCGCCGCGTAAAATCGTCGCGCGATCACACAGTTCAACAATCTCGTGAAGCTTGTGCGAGATGTAAAGAATGGAGCAACCTTCCGAGGCAAGGCGACGCAAGGTAACAAACAGGTCTTCAACTTCTTGCGGCGTGAGAACCGATGTCGGCTCATCCATGATAAGAAGGCGCGGGTTCAATAACAGCGCGCGTACTATTTCGATGCGCTGTCTTTCACCGACCGATAGAGTGGCGATGATGCGCCGCGGATCAAGCCGCAATCCATATTTGTCCATCACCGCGCGAATTTCGCGATCAAGCGCGCTACGCGATATCGCACTGTCCAGACCGAGCGCGATATTCTCGACAACATCCATCGCTTCAAAGAGCGAGAAATGTTGGAACACCATGCCGATGCCTTGCTTGCGTGCGGCGCGCGGATTGGAGGCGCGATAGTCCTGGCCCTCCCACATCATCGAGCCGCTGTCAGGCGCCATGATGCCATAGATCATTTTGACGAGTGTGGATTTACCTGCGCCATTTTCACCGAGAAGCGCATGGATCTCTCCCGGCTTAACCGATAGGTGAACGTCGCTATTGGCGATAACGCCGGGAAACGCCTTCGTGATGCCCCGCAATTCAAGCCGAGCGATGCCGTCACGCGATCTGGCGCCGTTGGTCAAGTCCGGCCTCTTTCCAAAAGTCCTGCGGCGAAACCCGCTTCATAAAGAAAAAAACGTATAGGACCGCGTTTTAGGGCGCAACACTCTCCCGCTCCCGATTGCCCAAGACGGCATCATTCGATGGGGAAAAAATATGCAATCGCGGAAATTGGGCACGGCCAGACGGATGGGCCTTCGCTGCGGCTTGAGGTGAGGGGTGTGCTTTATGTAGACTATTCGTCGAACAGTCGTGCAATCATACCCTGAAATGGCCCCGCAATGACCTCTTCCTCTGCCTTACGCCCCTATGATCTCGCGCTTTTGCGTAAATCCTTCGATGTTGCTAAGCGCGCCCGCGACGGGGGTGACCATCCCTTTGGTTCGGTTCTCGCCGACGAAAAAGGGCAGCTTTTGATGGAGCAGGGCAATGGTTATTCAGCCGAGGGCGGCGACCGCACAGCCCATGCTGAGCGGCTGCTCGCGTCACGCGCGGCAAAGGCCTATTCGCTCGAAGCGCTCGCCAAAATGACGCTCTACACGTCCGCCGAACCCTGCGCGATGTGTGCGGGCGCGATTTACTGGGCAGGAATTGGCCGCGTGGTCTTCGGGCAGACCGAGAAGGGGCTTAAAGAACAAACCGGCGCGCATGAGGAAAATCCGACATTGGATTTGCCGTGCCACATCGTGTTTGCAGCAGGGCAGCGCGAAACCGAGATTGTCGGTCCCTTGCTTGAAGACGAAGCTGCGCAGCTGCAAGCTGACTATTGGGCAAGCAAAGGCTGAATAAGCTTTTCGTAAAGCTCAAACCGCCATCCCGAAGAGATCATAGGCATCGGCGCGTTCAATCTTCACGGTTACGATATCGCCCGCGCGCAACGGCCGACGCGAGCCAACATGCACAGCGCCGTCGATCTCCGGCGCATCCCCTTGCGAGCGGCCGCGTGACACCGTTGGGCCCGGTTCATCAATGATCACTTTGATGCGCTTGCCGACTTTGCTTTTGTGCCGGGCGGCGCTGATTGCCTGTTGCGTGGCCATGAACCGGTCGTAGCGGGCCTGTTTCACCTCGTCCGGCACTTGCGGCAGACCGATATCATTCGAGGTCGCGCCTTTGACCGGCTCATATTTGAACGCGCCGACTCGGTCGAGCTTGGCTTCTTTCAGCCACTCGAGCAGGAATTCGAAATCCGCCTCGGTCTCGCCGGGGAAGCCGACAATGAAGGTCGAGCGGATGGAGAGATCGGGACAGATATCCCGCCAGGCTTTGATCCGGTCGAGGGTCTTTTCCTGATTGCCCGGGCGCTTCATCGCTTTGAGCACGGACGGGGACGCATGCTGAAACGGGATGTCGAGATAGGGCAGCACGAGCCCCTCGGCCATCAGCGGAATGACCTCATCGACATGCGGGTAGGGGTAGACATAATGGAGCCGCACCCAGGCGCCGAGCGAGCCGAGATCACGCGCAAGATCGACGAATTTCGCGCGCGCCATTTTGTCCTTCCAGGCACTCTCCGCATATTTGAGATCGACCCCATAGGCCGATGTATCCTGCGAAATAACCAGCAATTCTTTCACGCCGGCGGCCACGAGCTTTTCCGCCTCGCGCAGCACATCGCCCGCCGGGCGGGAGACCAGATCGCCGCGCAATTTCGGGATAATGCAGAAGGTGCACCGATTGTTACAACCCTCTGATATCTTTAAATAAGCGTAGTGACGGGGGGTCAGCCTTATGCCCTGTTCGGGCACGAGATCAATAAAGGGGTCATGTGCCGGCGGCACCGCCTCATGGACGGCTTTCATGACGCTTTCATAGGCCTGCGGACCCGTGATCGAGGCTACGCCCGGATAGGTTTTGCGTATCTCTTCGGGCTCGGCGCCCATACAGCCGGTGACGATGACTTTACCATTCTCGGAAAGTGCCTTGCCGATCGCATCAAGCGACTCCGCCTTGGCGCTATCGAGGAAGCCGCAGGTGTTGACGATGACGGCATCCGCACCCTCATGGCTCTTGGTGAGCTCATAGCCCTCGGCCCTGAGCCGCGTGATGATGCGCTCGCTATCAACGAGCGCCTTCGGGCAGCCGAGCGAGACGAAAGAGATGCGGGGGGCAGGTGAAGTCATGGCAGTCATTCCGGTTTGGTCGGCGAGGCTTATAGCGTCATCCGCAAAAATCGCCTATCAGCGGTTTTGTCGGCGAAATCCAGAAAAGATAGTTCCATCGGGGAAGCGGTCCCCGCGTGACCGGTATCGGGAGTAAGCATAGTTATGAACCCCGAGCCCCAAACGGCCCCAGAAGCGACGCCCCCCAAACCGCTCCGCACACTGACCGCGATTCTGATCACCATCTTGAGCGCGGCCTTTTGGGCAGCATCCGATACATTCGCAAAAGTCATGGGAGAGGGCCTCCCGGTGATTGAAGTCACCTGGATGCGTTTCGCGGTCCATGTGGTCTTTGTGTTTATCTATTACCGCGGCGCACTCGCGGGTGTCCTCAAGACGATGTCGCTGCCGCTCCAGATCATACGCGGCATCTGCTCGGCTCTTTCGGGGTTAAGCTTTATCTATGGACTTACCTTTGTGCCGATTGCCGAGACAACGGCGATTGCGTTCATCTCGCCCTTCCTCATCATGGGCATGGCCGCCTTAGTCCTCAAAGACAAAGTGGGCATCCGTCGCTGGATCGCGGCCTTTGTCGGCCTCTTGGGTGTTTTGTTGATTGTGCAACCGGGCACCGACGCGTTCCAATGGGCTGCGTTTTTTCCGGCATTCGCGGCGCTCTTTGCGAGCACCATGATCATCATCACGCGCATATTGTCTGATGACGGGCCCATGCGCACAATGTTCTTCACCGGCATTGTAGGCTTCGTAATTCTAAGTGTGATGACGGCCGTTGTGTGGGTCACGCCGTCATTTCATGAGCTTCTTCTCGCCCTCGGAATGGGGGTAAGCGCGGCCTTCGCCAATCTCACACAAATCACCGCTTATGGACGGGCAAAGCCCGCGATCCTCGCCCCCTTTACCTATATTCAAATTGTGTGGGCCACTTTGTTTGGCATGGCAATTTTTGAAGCCTGGCCAACAGCGATCACTCTTATCGGCTCTGCGATTATCGCGGGCTCAGGAATCTACTCGGCGCTAAGGGAAAGAGCGGAGAGTCGGGAGGGGTGACGCATAATCATAGTCATTCACAATCTGCGTTCTAATACCTCTTCAAATTATCAATGAATTTGATTTGAATTAACCTAGCGTAATATAGAACAGATAGACGAAATAGATATCAATTATCTAGTAATGCATCGATTTAGTGCTTATAAAAATATAGCTGATATTGGCGAGGCACTAAATGCTCGTCGCTCACGGTATCATCGTTCATTGGCTAATTGAACAATGGCGGCGCGTAGTGAATACATTTCGAACCAATGCGCCTGATTGCCTGTTGATAGTACAGCACAAAATCAATTACACGCCTAGTAATTTCATCAAACGACTTGCCGCCTAACAGCTTTCCGCCGCCGTCGGGCGTGGAAGAGTGGAAACGTAAACAATCCGGCTTCTACTG
>CAWUMH010000069.1:0-8876 GCA_963923565.1 uncultured Alphaproteobacteria bacterium | reverse complement strand
GGTTATGGAGCGTTCGCGAGAAATCCTGCGCCGCTTCCCCGATGAGATAGGCTTTCTCAACACGATTGAACAAGGGCTTGAGCGGCTCAATACCCCCCTCTTTCGCACGTCCTCCCGCAATCCAAAATAATCCGCCCGGAAAAGACATCAGAGCTTTTTCGGTGGCATCCGCATTGGTTGCCTTGGAATCATTGATAACAACCGCGCGTCCAATATGCCCAATGATTTCGAGACGATGCGCGAGACCAGGGAAGGTCTCTAAACCTTTTTGGATTGTCGCAAGATCAATTCCAAGCGATGAAACCGAAGCAATAGCCGCTGCCGCATTTTGCGAATTATGCACGCCGCGCAGTGTGGGAATTGATGAGAGATCAACGAGCGGCGTAAAGCCTGTGTCCGTGCGTTTAGAAATTCTCGATCCCTCGATCAAATAATCGCTGCCCGCTTTCTCCGCCATTGAAAGTGTTATCAGCGGTCGACCCGCGTCCTGTCGACGCTGGGCAATCGCACGGCACCACTCATCATCAATACTGATGATTGCTGTTTCCGCAGACGCGACGAGGCGTTCCTTTACGGCCGCATAATTCTCCATCGTGCCATGCCGGTCGAGATGGTCGGGCGTGACATTCAACAAGACGCCAATTGTTGGTGCGAGCGATGGGGCAAGATCAATCTGGAAACTTGAACATTCAAGCACATGATAAAGCGACGCTGACGGAGGCGGTAAGTCAAGAACTGCTGTGCCGATATTTCCACCAAGTGCGACATCACGCTGTGCTGCGGCAAGAAGATGTGCAATCAATGATGTCGTGGTTGATTTGCCATTTGTACCGGTGATCGCAACCAAGGGTGCCGTCGGTGCGCGGCGCGCACGCTCAAGGCAAAATAATTCAATATCACCGATGACGGGCAAGCCCGCCGCTTGCGCTTTTTTAACGGTCCAATGCGGCGCAGGATGGGTGAGTGGCACGCCCGGCGCCAAAACCAAAGCGCGAAAGGCCGCCCAGTCCGTTTGCGAAAGATCGACAAGCAGAACATTTTTACTCAACGCGGCATCACGTGATTTTTCTGAATCATCCCACGCCGCGATATGAGCACCGCCTTCACGCAAAGCGCGGATGGTCGAAAGCCCCGACCCGCCTAATCCGAAGACGGCAATATGTTGATCGCGAAAACTTTCAACCGGCGTCATCATTACCTCAATTTCAGCGTTGAGAGACCAATCAACGCGAGAATGACAGAGATAATCCAGAAACGGATGACGATTTGCGGTTCTTTCCAGCCGAGTTTTTCAAAATGGTGATGAATAGGCGCCATCAAGAAAATGCGCTTACCCGTCAATTTAAATGAAGCGACTTGAATGATGACGGATACCGCTTCCAATACAAAAAGACCGCCAACAATGGCGAGAACAATCTCATGTTTGGTGGCAACCGCGACTGTGCCCAAGAGACCGCCCAAAGCGAGAGAGCCTGTATCGCCCATAAAAATTTGCGCGGGCGGTGCATTGAACCAGAGAAAGCCTAAGCCTGCACCAATCAACGCACCACAGACAACTGCGAGCTCCCCTGTGCCCGGCGTGAAATGGATTTGCAGATAATTCGCAAAAATCGCATTACCGGCGAGATAGGCAATAAAGCCAAAAGTTGCGGCCGCGATCATCACGGGAACAATCGCCAAACCATCAAGGCCATCTGTCAGATTTACAGAATTACCGGCCGCAACAATTACAAAAGCGCCAAAGGCAAAGAAAAACAACCCAAGATCAATGACGATGTCTTTGAAGAAGGGAACTGTAAGCGCCGTTGATAATCGTCCGCCATCAGCATTCGCCATCACGACACAGGCAATGACGCCGACAACAGCTTCAATCAGAAGTCGCGCACGACCTGAAAGTCCTGCATGGCTTTGCTTTGTGACCTTCAAATAATCATCATATAGACCGATCATTCCGAAGGCGAGTGTTACAGCGAGAACGGACCAGAGATAAGGATTTCTCAAATTGCCCCAGAGCAATGTGGCAACAAGAACACCTGAAAGAATCATCAGCCCGCCCATTGTGGGCGTGCCCTTTTTCGTCAGCAAATGGGACTCTGGTCCATCCGTGCGGATGGGTTGGCCTTTACCTTGCCGCACACGAAGGCTGGCGATGATAGTGGGGCCGAAGAAGAACACGAAAAACATCGCGGTAACGGTCGCGCCTACGGTACGAAATGTGATGTAGCGAAACACATTCAATACACCGAGCGCCCCGCTATATTCGGCAAGCCAAGCCAGCATCAGACTTTATCCTTATCAAAGCGATTCTTAAGTGCATCGACAACTTCGCGCATGCGGCTGCCATTCGATCCTTTAATCATAACCGCGTCGCCTGCATGGATCGCATCAGTAATTGAGGCAGCAAGTAAACGCGAATTTTCAAACCATGCACCTTGCTTAGTCTTTGGCAACGCGTCGAACAAGGCACGCATAAGAGGGCCGCAGGCATAAACACAATCGATTTGATGATCTTCAATCGAGTCGACCAACCCTGCATGCATCGCTTCTGCATCACGACCAAGCTCAAGCATGTCGCCAACAATTGCGATACGGCGACCTCTTTCACCGATCTGCGTTTGAGCCAAGAGAGCGAAAGCCGCACGCATGGATGTAGGGTTTGCGTTATAACTTTCATCAATCAACGTAATTCGGCGATCCCCCTCGCCCCATGACAAGCGTGAGCCGCGTCCTTGAGGCGGTTTGACATCGGCGAGCGCCAAAGCTGCCGCTTCAAGATCAGCCCCTACAGCAAGACAAGCGGCAAGAATGCCAAGACTATTCAACGCAAGATGTTTACCGGGACTACCTAGACGATAGGACAACGCCACGCCATTGATCTCGGCAACGATGTCGGAGCCTTCAGCATCACCTTTGAGACCCGCAAGACGAATATCAGCAAAGGGGTTTTCACCGAAGCTCAACACGCGTCCGGCTTTCGAGCGCGACGCGTGAGTCCACATCCGCTCATAATGTGCATTGTCGCGATTGATGATCGCGGTACCGCCATCTTCAAGGCCTAAAAAGAGTGCCGACTTCTCGTCGGCGATCGCTTCAACATTGGGGAAATTTTCAATATGAACGGCTTCAACGGTTGTAATCAGCGCGACATGCGGCCGAACTTGTCGTGTGAGCGGCTCAATCTCACCCGCATGGTTCATTCCGATTTCGAATACGCCAAAATCGATAGCCTCACTCATACGCGCGAGAGTCAAAGGTACACCAAAATGATTGTTATAAGATGCGACAGAAGCATGCGTATGACCCTGCTTTGACAAAACAAGACGTAACGCTTCCTTTGTACCTGTCTTTCCGACAGACCCTGTAATCGCTATGACGCGCGCGCGATTAGAAAGCCGTGCGCGGGCAGCGACACCAAGGTTCACCAGAGCGGATAAGCAATCGTCAACAGGTATAAGCGGGCCAAAGGCCGATAAAGACGACAGATTCTTTTTCAGAACAAGCGCTGCCGCCGCCCCTTTAGAAAAGGCAGCTTCAACAAAAGCGTGGCCATCTTGTTGTTCGCCAGAAAGCGCGACGAAGAGATTGCCCTGTTCAAGCGTGCGCGTGTCAATGGAGACACCGTTGATAGATAAGAAAGCCGCTGACGCTTTAACGCCTAAAATATTTTCAATGAAATCCTGTGTCATGAGAGCCGACATCACTGAGCCCCCTCCTGAAGAGTGGCGGCTACAACATCATGATCAGAAAAGGGGATCGTGGTTGAACCAATAATCTGCCCTGTCTCATGTCCCTTGCCAGCTATCACAAGCACATCACCCTTTTGTAACATGGCAAGCCCCGCTTTGATCGCCGCAGTACGATCCCCTATTTCAAGAGCACCGGCAGCTGTTACAAGAATGGCTTTGCGGATAAGTGCCGGATCCTCTGAGCGCGGATTATCATCCGTTACAATCACCACATCAGACATTTGATGGGCGATGGCGCCCATTAACCCCCGCTTTTCTTTGTCACGATCACCGCCGCACCCAAACACGCAGATCAAGCGACCTTCTGCAAAGGGGTGCATCGCTTCAAGTACCGCTTTTAAAGCATCAGGTTTATGCGCATAATCAATGATAACTAACCCGCCATTGTGGACGCCCACGCGCTCAAGCCGTCCGCGCACACCTTTGAGAGACGAGAGCGCTGCAAGACACTGATCAACCGTGATCCCACTCGCGAGCGCGAGACCCACGGAAACCAAGGCATTGGAGATTTGAAAGTCACCTACAAGCGGTAAGAGAAGTTCGTAATCGCGTCCGGCAATCGACAATGACAGACGTTGATCAAAATCTATTCGCGTTGCAGAATTCAGCCGAATAGTTTGCCCTTTGCGACCAACAGTCAAAATCTCCAGACCGCGCTTTTGAGCGACAGTCGTAACCGCTTCGGCGTCATCGCAATCGGCGTTGATAACCGCCTTAGAGCCGACAGGTAAAAGCGCATCGAATAAACGCATCTTAGCCGCGAGATAGGCCTCTCGTGTCTCGTGGTAATCGAGATGGTCGTGACCGAGATTTGTGAAGGCGGCAGCTTTTAACCGCACACCATCAAGACGCTTTTGATCAAGCCCATGCGATGAGGCTTCCATCGCGAGATGTGTAATGCCCTCGTCACCGAGATCTTGTAATGTCTTGTGAAGCGAAACCGGATCAGGCGTTGTCAGTGCCCCATAATCAATACGATCATCGCGCGTGATCCCAATCGTGCCAAGGCTCGCCGCGCGACAGCCTGATTTTGAAAAAATCTGCCTTGTGAAATCAGCAACTGAACTTTTACCGGCCGTCCCTGTCACCGCAACAATGTGGTCTGGCTGTCGCGGATAAAAACGCGCTGCCGCTTGCGCGAGGCTCAACCGCGCATCATGCGTGCTGATATAAGCAACATCATCAGGAAAATCGCCAGGTCGCTCACCTTCCGCAATCACTGTCGAAGCGCCATGCGCAATGGAATCGCGGATATAGTGAGCGCCGTGAGCCTTTGAACCCCCAAGCGCAAAGAAGGCAAAATCTTTTTTGATCATGCGGCTGTCGGAGGAGATGCCTGCAATCATCCTTTCAGCGAAGCGCTCAGGTACTTGATCAAACAGCGCGCGAAGTTTCACTTCGTCCCCCAAGCGCCAAGTTTGACCATGGTCGGAAAAGGCGCAACCGGCGGCTCAAAACGCTTCGGCATATCGAGAAACGGCGCCACACGTTCAATCACCGCACCCGTTACAGGGCCGGCATTCCATCCCGCGGTCTGAAAACCATAGGTGCCTTGCACCGCTTGCGGCTCATCAAGAATGACCATGAAGAGATAGCGTGGCTTATCAGCGGGCGCGATGCCCATAAAGGTTGTAAACACATGTTTGCCATCATAATGGCCGTGGATAGCTTTGTCTGCCGTTCCTGTCTTGCCGCCGACATAATAGCCATCAATATCCGCTTTGCCCGCAGTGCCCAATTTATGCGAGGCGTTCAAACGCATGATGTAGCGCATCGCTTCGCTTGTCTCGGGCTTAATCACCGTCTTTGATAGTGCAAGCGCATCCTCAGGCGTACGTGGCAAAAAGGTTGGCGGGAACATATGGCCGCCATTCACAAGCGCTGATACAGCCATCACCGCTTGGATGGGTGCCACCGCAAGACCATGACCATAGGCGACAGTCACTGTCGTTAATTCATTCCAATATTTTTGAACCTGTGGTTCGGCATTTTCCGGCAATTCAGTTTGCAACCGATCAAGCTGCCCCATCTTTTTCAAAAAGGCGCGATGCCCTTCAACACCTACCGCAAGAGCCATTTTTGCGGTGCCGATATTAGACGAATGAATAAAGACCTCAGGCACAGTCAACACGCGATGCGTCGGGTGAAAATCACCAATTTTATATTTGCCGTAACGTAGATCAGAGCGCGCATCGAGTGTTGAATTGATGTTGATCTTGCCAGAATCAAGCGCCATCGCCGTCGTTAGCGCTTTAAAGGTTGATCCCATTTCATAGGTGCCAACAACGACGCGATTAATCTTATCTGGATCAAGCGCATCTTTGGGGTTATTCGGATCAAAATCGGGAAGCGAGGCTAAGGCAATTACTTCACCCGTGGTCACATCGATAACCATCCCTCCAGCAGCCTTCGCTTTGTAGCGATCAATGCCTTTGACAAGTTCGTCACGCAACGCATGTTGCACACGAATATCGAGAGACAATTTCACAGGAGCGAGTTTAGTCGCATCGGACGCCAAACCCGCATTGGCAAGCGCTGCAAGCCCCTCGGAATCAATATATTTTTCTATACCGGCAATACCGGTATTGTCGATGCTTGAATAGCCAAGAACATGAGCTGCTGTTGTTCCGTTTGGATAGATACGCTTACTCTCGGGCTGAAAGCCGATGCCCGGCAGTCCCAAGCGATAAATCTCTTCGCGTTCTTTTGGTGTGATTTCACGCTTGATCCACACAAAGCCTTTTTTAGAAGCAAATTTTTCCCGCAACTCCCGGGCATTTACATCCGGTAGCACAGCGGTGATAAGCTCCACCGCCTCGTCTTTATCAATAATCCGTTTCGGTTCGGCAAAGAGCGAAACCGTTTTCACATCGGTCGCCAACACAACACCATTGCGGTCAACGATATCAGGGCGCGCTTTGGCAATTTCAGTTACCGGAAAGCGATGTTGTGCCACCTCTTCAGGTTGATTGGCATAATGAACAAGCCTGTAAGAAATCGCGCCAAAGATTGCGAGAAAGCAGATCATCACGAGCACGAGACGGGGGCGACTCTTGTCGATACGCATGCTGAACAGAGCGCGCCAAACCCGAACCGGCAAGGAGGGGCGTGGCTTTTTCTGCGCGCGTGGCGGCCGTCTCGCGGTCAGCTGATAAGGATCATCGGGCGGAAAGGAACGCGCCATCACACCTTAATCCTTTTTCTTCACACTACCCGTGATATCGGGCGATTTCGGAGAAGATGTGGGTTCCGCAAGACCGAGCGCACCTAATTTATCAGCGATACTATCGACCGGCGTTTGGCGTTCTGGAACATCCTGCCACCTTACGATCTGGCTGGCCTTCAAGGGGACAAGATCAAGATGCCCATCAGAAAGCATTTGAATTCGCTCAGGACTATTGAGTTTTTGCCATTCCGCTTTCAACAAAGCGATCAAATCGCGCTCATGCGCAATCTGCTTCTCAAGGCGCGCAACTTCGAAACGCAAACCCATCGTTTCATATTTAATTTTATAGACATAAACCGCTGAGCCGATGAGCAAGGCAATCGCGAGCGCATGGAAAATCCTTGGCATATCAGCGCCTCCCTTTCGGAATGGCATTACGCGCCGGCGCTGCCGTGCGGCGTGCCACTCGCAAGCGTGCTGAACGCGCCCGCGGATTCAGCGCAATCTCTTCAGCGGACGATTCAACCGGCTTACGACGAAGCGTTTCAAAAGTGGGTGCAGGGCGCGCACTCAATGGCATATGACGCGAGGGATCAGGTGTTTCACCAGCACGTTCTGCAATAAAGCGCTTCACAATGCGGTCTTCAAGCGAATGAAAGGTCACAACCGCTAACCGGCCACCTTCGCACAACACATCTTCGGAGGCATCAAGCGCGCGTTCAAGCTCGCCAAGCTCATCATTCACCGCAATACGCAGCGCTTGAAAAGTCCGAGTGGCCGGATGAATCGCATCGCGCGGCATATGCACAACTTTGGCAACCAGATCGGCTAGCTGCTTGGTTGTTTCAAAAGGCGTTTCACGACGCGTGGCAACAATCGCCCGCGCGACAGCGCGCGAACGGCGCTCCTCACCATAAGTATAGATCAAATTGGCAAGTGCGGTTTCATCCATCGTATTCACGAGATCGGCGGCACTCGGCCCGTCTTGCTCCATGCGCATATCGAGTGGCCCATCGGCTCGAAACGAAAAACCGCGCGCCGCATCATCGAGCTGCATGGAGGACACGCCAATATCCAGCACAATGGCATCCGCAGGCATAAAGCCGTTGTCCGAAGCGAGAGAGGCGAGATCGCCAAAGCGTCCTTCGACCAATTTCAAACGCCCCTGCGCGGCATCAACAAGCATTGCGCCATCGCGAATAGCATGGGGATCCCGGTCAATCGCCATGACATGAATGTCATGCGCAGCATCCAAGATTCCCGCGCTATAGCCGCCCGCTCCGAATGTACCGTCGATCACGCGATCATTCTCCCGAAGTGCCAGACCGGCCAAAACTTCCGCAAGCATAACCGGGCGATGGCGCGAAGCACCGTTCCGCACAGCATCGGAGAGAGCGGGAAAACTCGGCATAGGGGCACGCAAACGACAGCGGAAACGAAATTGGAGCTCGATAGGCAACACTGCCGCCAGCATGGTTAAAAATTGGTTGAGATTGAGGCGGAGCACCCGCAAAAGCGGTAAATTACGGCCGCTTTATCGGTCAAAAAACAGGAAATCGTGCCAGTCGGTCTATAAGCCGGGTTCTGTCCCTCCGGATTTCTCCGGATTAGACGGCCATTCCTCTGGGACGACGGTCTCCCGCCGCCTCAAGCAACCTACCCGAATGACAGGGGCCGGAGCAGCCCCAGGAGCCCGAAAGCCCCTCGTCATTCCTATTTGGTCTTGCTCCCGGTGGGGTTTTCCCTGCCGCACCCGTTACCGGCCGCGCGGTGCGCTCTTACCGCACCATTTCACCCTTACCCTCAATCCGAAAACCGAAGGCGGTATATTTTCTGTGGCACTTTCCCTGGGGTCGCCCCCGCCGGCCATTAACCGGCACCGTTTCTCCGTGGAGCCCGGACTTTCCTCCAGCCCCGAGGGGCCAGCGACCATCCAACCGACTGGCACAAGGACCGAGATAGGG
>CAWUMH010000068.1:0-9261 GCA_963923565.1 uncultured Alphaproteobacteria bacterium | reverse complement strand
TCTCGCGAAGACGGGCGCTTATAGGCGATCAGAACGCCCTAGACAAGCCGCCTGTGGCACGGCAGAAGGACTTAAATTGAGCGTCTCCCCCTTAAAAACCAAAAAACTATCTGAGATAGCCAGAAAAACGCCCCTCATGACCGGTTCTTCACCTCACGATTCAGATCCACCCCGCCCCCATACGGCTCTTTTGGAGCCCTCGAGCAGCACGGGTGAAGATCTCGGCAATGTAGCACCTGAGGACACTGCGCCCCTCCCTCAGAATATTCCCGCGGGCATCGGCCTGATGATCCTCGGCATCTTTCTCTTCGTCGCCAATGACGTGATGGGGAAATGGCTCGTCGCAACCTATACGGTGGGACAAGTCTTGCTGATCCGCAGCGCCGCGGGTCTCGTTATGCTGAGCCCTTCCCTGTGGAAGACGGGCGCTCGGGCTCTCTTGTTTCCTCCGTCTCCGAAACTCAATCTCCTGCGCGTGCTGCTGACTACATGCGAAGTCGCGTGTTTTTATTGGGCGGTATCCTATATTCCGCTTGCCGACATCGTAACGCTCTATATGGCCGCGCCGATTTTTGTGACCGCGCTTGCCTATCCGTTGCTTGGTGAAAAGATTGATGCACCGCGTGTGTTTGCAATCGTCTTCGGCTTTGTCGGCGTTATCATTGCGATGCGCCCTTCAAGTGCGAGTTTTTCGCTGCCTGCTCTTGTCGCGCTCTCAGGCTGTATCTTTTTCTCGCTGATGATGATCATCACACGGCATCTACGCGGCACGAAAGGTATTGTGCTTGTCACTTGGCAATCGACCGCCGCTTTAGTGCTGGGTGCTCTCATCTCGCCAATTGGATGGGTTACACCAAGCCTTCGTGATTTTGGGTTGTTGCTGATGCTGGGCGTTGTCGCCACGCTCGCTCATATTGCCGTCAATAAAGCGCTGAAACTCGCCCCTGCGGCGATTATCATGCCCTATCAATATACGCAGATCATTTGGGCTGTTCTTTTTGGAATTGTGATTTTTGGCGATTGGCCGGATCAAATGATGATGATCGGTTCAGCGCTTATCATTTCTGCCGGCCTGTTCATTTTCTGGCGCGAACAAAAAATCGGACGCAAGCCTCACAGCGATTAAGCGTTGCGCGCCTCAATAAGATCAACGATACGAAGCTGTACCCGCTCACCGCCGCCATAACGATCAACGGCCAACGTGCCGGCAATATGAAATGACTCCCCGCGCCCCGCTAAAAGCGCCCGCCCAACGGATGTCTCTTCACTGCGAAACGCGATGGCACTGATCATTGATCCGTCACCGGATTTGAATCGCGCGCGCACATGGCCCGCGCCCACAATGCCTGAATCAACCAAACGATGATCAGGAAAAACCATCATCGGTTCAGGCTGCGCCGAGCCAAAGGGCCCTGCTTTCTCAATCTCTTCGACAAGGCGAGACGTCGCCCCACCGGCTGTCAGCGTGCAATCGATCAGTAAACCGCTTTCAGCACGCGCGCGCATCACATCATCATGAAGGCGCGTATCGAGAAAGGCGCGAAACGCATCAAGATGATCTTGTTTTAAACTCACTCCGGCAGCCATTGCATGGCCACCCCCTTTAATGAGAAGACCTTCGTCAACAGCTGCACGCACCACGCGGCCTAAATCAACACCTGTGAGCGATCGCCCCGATCCTGTGCCCTGCCCTTTATCATCGAGAGCAATCGCAAAAGCGGGACGACGAAAACGTTCTTTCAAGCGCGACGCGACAAGACCAACAACACCCGGATGCCAAGCGGGTGACGCGGTGACGATCACCGCATGACGATCATCATCGTCAAAGCCAATCATGGCGAGCGCTTCGGCTTCCGCTTCTTCGACCATACGCTTTTCGATGTCACGACGTTCGCTATTAAGCTGATCAAGACGCGCAGCGATTGCAGTCGCTTCACTTTCATCTTGGGTGAGAAGCAAACGTGCGCCCAAGGCTGCATCACCAATGCGCCCACCGGCATTAATGCGCGGCCCAATCAAAAAGCCCAAATGAAAAGGCGTAATCGGCCCGTCAAGCCGCGCAGCATCAGCGAGAGCGCGCAAGCCGATGCGTGAACGCGCACGTGCGATGGCCAAACCTTGCCGCACAAAAGCGCGGTTCAATCCTTTGAGCGGCACGACATCGGCAATGGTGGCAAGCGCCACAAGATCAAGCGCCGCGAGCAGATCAGGCTCGCGCTGCGATGCGTTAAAGAATTTGCGATCACGCAACATGCGTGTCGTCGCGACAAGCGTCATGAACACAACGCCAGCAGCACAGAGATTTCCGAGGCCTGAGAGATCATCTTGTCTGTTCGGATTCACAAGCGCATCAACCTGAGGAAGTTCAACAGGCGCTTGATGATGATCAAGCACAACAACATCCATACCAAGCCGTTTGGCCTCGGCTAATGTTTCATGGCTTGTTGTGCCGCAATCGACAGTCACAAGCAGCTTGGCACCTGCACGCGCAAGCTCAGTGATCGCCTCTGCATTCGGGCCATAGCCTTCCGTCAAACGATCCGGAATATGAATACGCCGCGTGATGCCGAAATGATCAAGCCATTCAGCAAGAAGCGCGGAAGAGCACGCACCATCGACATCATAATCACCAAAGATCGCGACACTCTCACGCCGCATCACCGCATCAGCAAGACGTGCGGCGGCACGATCCATATCTGTTAAAGATGTGGGATCAGGCATGAGATCGCGCAAGCGCGGCTCGAGATAGGCGGGGAGATCAGCAGAGGCCACTCCACGCCCTGCTAAAATGCGCGCGAGGATATCAGAGAGACCATGCATCTGTTGGATAGCAAGCGCCTGGATCTCACCTTGGTCATCAAGGCGCCGTTGCCATAGGCGGCCGGACAAAGAGCGCTCAGGCGTGAGAAATTGGCGTGTCATGATGCGGTGATAAAAACCTCAATAACGCCTTTGAGTGAGACGCCTCACCTAAGCGAGACGTCTCGAAGAGGTCATCAGCCCTTATAGGCTTCAACCTTTTGATGCTGCTCGCCAAGGCCGGAGATGCCGACTTTCATCGTATCGCCCGCTTTGAGATAGAGCGGTGGCTTCATGCCCATACCGACACCCGGAGGCGTTCCGGTGGTGATCACATCGCCTGCGTCCAACTGCATGAACTGCGAGATGTAATGCACAAGATGCGCGACGCCGAAGATCATCGTCTTGGTCGAGCCATTTTGAACGCGCTTGCCATTGAGATCGAGGAACATGCCGAGATCTTGAACATCCTTGATCTCATCCTTCGTGACGAGCCATGGACCAAGCGGGCCGAATGTTGGGGAGCCTTTGCCCTTCATCCATTGACCACCACGCTCGGTTTGAAACGCACGTTCTGAAATGTCGTTACACACACAATAGCCTGCGACATAATCAAGCGCGTTTTTCTCATCGACATAAAGCGCGGTCTTGCCGATGACGATAGCGAGTTCAACTTCCCAATCGGTCTTCTCGGAGCCCTTCGGGATAATGATCACATCATCCGGACCCTGTACGCAATTTGGGGCCTTATTGAAGAGGATCGGTTGCTCGGGCACGGGCATATTCGATTCAGCCGCGTGATCGGCATAGTTCAAACCAACCGCGATGAAATTGCCCGGCCGCGCGACGCAAGAGCCAAGACGTGTGCCTGCAGGCACCGCCGGCAAAGTCGCAGGGTCGAGCGCCTTCAATTTCGCAAGCGATTCGGGCGAGAGCGTCGCGCCGTTGATGTCCGAAATATGAGAGGACAAATCGCGGATTGTGCCAGAGGCATCGACCAGACCGGGCTTTTCATGACCGGCAGCGCCAAAACGGACAAGTTTCATCAGAATTTTCCTATTTTTATAGAAGAGCACGTGGAACCTGACGCGCACCATGGCGAAGCGCGCGGCCTGAGGCAAGCCCCGCTAAGTGTGGGCCTGCTTTGCATACACAATGGATAAAACAGTCGCCCAAAATGGATTGCGGGACGGCTCAAAGTGCGGCGATCAGCTCAGCCGTCGACATCACTTTCGCGAACTCAACGCCGAGCGTGGCGACATGAGCGCGATGGATATCGGCGGCGGCAACGGTTCCACCTTTGCCATCGGGGAGCGCACAACAATCACACGCGTCCTCAATCAAGATCACGCGATAGCCCATATTCGAACCCATCCGTACCGTCGTTGAAACACACATGTCCGTTGTGATCCCGAAGACCACAATCGTATCGGCTTCAAGACGGCGTAAACGCAAATCAAGATCAGTGCCGATGAATGCCGAATTGACGCTTTTAGTGACAAGCGCTTCATCACCTTGCGGCGCAAAACCCGGACGATGCGCATTGCCCGGATGACCCGGACGTAATGTTGATCCCGCTTCAACACTATCGTGGCGCACATGAATGATCGGACGCGCCGCTTTGCGCCAAGCGGCAAGCACCGCTAACCCCTTCTCATCAACATAATCATTCCAGCGCTTGGGCCATGACGGATCATCAAAACCGCGCTGCATATCAATGGGGATCAGAACTGCATTTTCTGAGAGGGAAGACATGATATCGTTATGCTCGCTCGAGAACATAAGTTCCAGGTGCATCGCCCAATGTTTCCTGAGCACCACCCGGTTGACGCGCTTCTACTTTCTCCGGTGCTTGTGCCGCGATCCACTCGATCCAGTGCAACCACCATGTGCCAGGATTTTCTTTTGCCGATGCAACCCAATCTTCAAATTGACCGTCGGGCGGGCCACCTGTCCAATATTGATATTTCGGTTTCGATGCCGGATTGATCACACCGGCAATATGGCCCGATCCTGCCAGCACATAAGTGACATTCCCGCCCAAATATTTTGAACCGACAAACACTGATTTGGCAGGCGCGATGTGATCCTCTTTCGCCGCGAGATTATAAATCGGCATCGTCACTCGACTAAGATCCAGTCTGACATTGCCGAGCGTGATTTTGCCTGCCGATAATTTATTATCGAGATAGCAATTACGCAGATAAAAAGAATGATTGGCGCGCGGCATACGCGTTGAATCCGAATTCCAGAACAGAAGATCAAACGGAAACGGATTTTCGCCTTTCAAATAGACATTGACGACATAGGGCCAGATCAAATCATTCGGGCGAAGCATATTGAAGGCGGAGGCCATGCTCGTGCCTTCAAGATAGCCGCGCACATCCATTTTTTCTTCGAGCGATTTGACTTGCTCTTCATCGACAAAGACTTTGAGATCGCCTGCATTTTCAAAATCGACTTGCGTGGTGAGGAGCGTTGCGCTGGCAATACGCTTGTCATTAGTGGCCGCCATATAAGCGAGCGCCACCGAGAGCAATGTTCCACCGACACAATAGCCCATGGCTGTGACTTGTTTTTCACCGGTGATTTTATCGATTTGCTCGAGAGAGGCAAAAATGCCCTCACGCATATAATCTTCAAAACTCTTTTCTGCCTGTTCCTCATCGGGATTAACCCAAGAGATAACGAATACAGTCAAACCTTGGGAAACCGCCCAGCGGATGAAACTCTTTTCCGGATTCAAATCGAGAATATAAAATTTATTGATCCAGGGCGGAACAATCAAAAGCGGGCGTTTGTATACGGTCTCCGTCGTGGGCGTATATTGAATAAGCTCGATCAGATCATTGCGAAACACAACTTTGCCCGGCGTATTGGCGAGATTGACGCCGACTTTGAAATCACCAGGTTCGGACTGGCGAAGTTTCAACGTGCCCTGCCCGGCTTTAATATCCTCGACCATCATCTTCATGCCGCGCACGAGATTGTCACCATTTTGCTCAAGCGTCGTACGCAAGAGCTCCGGATTGGTCGCAACAAAATTGGTGGGCGAAAGCGCGCTCGATAATTGCTTCACATAGAATTGCGCTTTGTGTTTCGTATGCGGATCAATGTCATCCGCTTGTTGAACAAGATCATCCGCCCATCGTGTGGTGAGCAAATAAGCCTGTTTCACAAAATCAAAAACAGGATTGTCATTCCATTCCGGATCACGAAAACGTTTGTCAGTAGGCTCAGGCTCAGCAACGGGTGTCACCGTTTCGCCTTGCATCTTTTTGAGATTATTCGCCCAGAGATCGAGGAAGCCTTTTGTCAAAGCGGTCTGCGCCATTACAAGGCGTTGCGGATCGGCGGCAACTTTCTCAACCACTTGCCCCAGCGTCTTCACCACATCGCTGACTTCTTCCGACATGCCCGCTTTAGCGCGCCCTTCCTCGATGGGTTTCATCGACGCGGCGGTGGCATGGCCCAGTTCTTCCATTAGCCGCGCGGTGTTGTTGGCGAGCGCCTCATAATTCGGGACGGTGAATGTCGGGGGTGTGATGCCGGGAGCCGGTTTGGCCTTATCCGATGACATAATGTTCCCCTCGATCCTCTTGGCGCATCGCAAAATCTCGTGGCGCATTTCCACTCTAACGCGGAAACAAGGCTCGTCGAGCCGATAAATTGGTCGTATAAGGACGCCATGACAAAATTCTGGCAGACCCACGGCGCCTTCGCTGCCTCCGTTCTTCTCGTCATGGCTTTTGGCCTGACCGGTTGCGCGACTACCGCAAGCGAACGAAAAAGCAGCGGTAACTCTCTGAAAGATCTCGCCATTTGGGCGGGTTTTGCGACCAATGCCGAAGAGCCTGCCGATTTTGTTAAAGGAACCCGTACAGGAAACCTTACCTACCAACCGGTAGGGGTAACACCCGCCGGTCCGAAGAAAAACGCGCGCAAACTCACGCCCGAAGAGCTCCAAGCGCTTGAAGCCGAGCTTGAGGCTGCCCGCCTTAAGAATGAGTCGGTCGGCGGACAGGACCAGTAAAAAGCGTCCCTTTGTTTCATTGAGTAAATTTTTAGATTTAGCGTCTAATTTTAGCGTGAATCCGACATCGCCTCGTGTTAGAGGCCGACGTCCCCTTACTCATCCGACCTTTCCCGAGCCCTCCCATGAGCGATTTCTACCGGATCCAGCGCCTTCCCCCCTATGTTTTCGAGCAAGTGAACCGGATCAAGGCCGCAGCACGGGCCCGCGGCGCCGACATTATCGATCTTGGTATGGGCAATCCCGACCTTCCCGCGCCCAAACATGTGATGGAAAAACTCGTCGAAACCGTGGGTAAGCCCCGCACCGACCGCTATTCCTCCTCGCGCGGCATTCCGGGCCTGCGCCGCGCGCAAGCGGCCTATTATGAACGCCGCTTCGGTGTCACGCTCAATCCCGACACACAGGTGATCGCGACGCTTGGTTCGAAAGAGGGCTTTGCGAATATGGCACAAGCGATCACCGCACCCGGTGATGTCGTGCTCGTGCCTAATCCCTCCTATCCGATTCACGCCTTCGGCTTTCTGATGGCGGGCGGTGTCATCCGCTCGATTCCTGCGGAACCCAATGAAGAATTTTTCCGCGCTTTGACGCGGGCGGTGGCGCATTCGATTCCGAAGCCGATTGCGCTTGTGACCTGCTATCCTGCCAACCCGACCGCCTATCTCGCCTCGCTCGATTTCTATCGCGAGCTTGTGGTGTTCGCGAAAAAGCATGATCTCATTTTGTTGTCTGATCTTGCTTATTCGGAAGTCTATTTCGACGATGCCAATCCGCCACCGTCCGTGCTGCAAGTGCCCGGCGCGATGGATGTTGCAGTGGAATTCACATCCATGTCGAAAACCTTCTCGATGGCGGGTTGGCGCATGGGTTTTGCGGTGGGCAATGAGAAACTCATCGCCGCACTCGCGCGGGTGAAATCCTATCTCGATTACGGCGCGTTTACGCCCATTCAGGTCGCTGCAACGGCTGCACTAAACGGCCCCGAAGATTGCATTCATGAGATGCGCGCGATTTACAAGAACCGCCGCGATGCGCTGGTCGAAAGCTTCGGCCATGCCGGCTGGACCATCGACCCGCCCGGCGCCTCGATGTTCGCTTGGGTCAAAATCCCCGAGCCTTTCACCGGCATGGGCAGCCTCGAATTTTCGAAACTGATGGTTGAGAAGGCTGATGTCGCGGTGGCGCCCGGCATCGGCTTTGGCGAGCATGGCGACGAGTATGTGCGCATTGCCATTGTCGAAAACGAACAGCGGATTCGGCAGGCGGCCCGCAATGTAAGGCGCTTCCTTGAAACGGCGGACAAAACATTGCACAACATCGTCCCGATGGCGGCCAAAGGCTGATCATCGCCGCTTTTTCTGGAATATATCTTATGAACTCTCCTCTTCGTATTGGCGTTCTCGGTCTTGGCACCGTGGGGGCAGCACTCGTTCAATCTCTTAAATCCAATGCCGAGGGCATTGCCACGCGCGCGGGTCGGCCAATCAACGTGACGGCTGTTTCCGCGCGCGACCGGTCACGCGACCGTGGCATCGATCTTTCCACCTTGAAATGGTTCGATGATCCGGTTGCTCTCGCACAATCATCCGAGATCGATTGTCTCGTTGAATTGATTGGCGGCGCCGATGGTGTCGCGAAAGCGGCTGTTGAAGCGGCGCTGAAAAGTGGAAAACATGTTGTCACCGCAAATAAAGCACTGCTCGCCAAACATGGCAGCGCCTTGGTTGCCTTGGCAGAAAAAAATAATGTCGCGCTGAATTTCGAAGCATCCGTTGCGGGCGGTATTCCGATTGTCAAAACCTTGCGTGAATCGCTGGCGGGAAATCATGTTTCGCGTGTGTCGGGAATTCTGAATGGGACGTGCAATTACATTCTCTCGCGCATGGAGCTTGAAGGCTTGACCTTCGAGGATTGCCTCAAAGACGCGCAACGACTGGGCTATGCGGAAGCGGACCCAACCTTTGATGTCGGCGGTTTTGATACCGCACACAAACTCTCTCTGCTCACGAGCCTTGCGTTCGGTACCGAAATTGATTCCGAAGCCGTTTATGTCGAAGGCATCGCCTCGATCAAACCGCTTGATCTCGTGATGGCTGATGAACTCGGTTATCGTATCAAATTATTGGGCGTTGCCGAGCGCACCGCCACCGGCATTGAACAACGTGTGCACCCGACAATGGTGCCGAAGCATTGGGCGATTGCGCAGGTGATGGGTGTCACCAATGCGGTGAATGTTGTCGGCGATGTTGTGGGTGAATTGACGCTTGTCGGCCCCGGCGCAGGCGGCAATGCGACGGCCTCCTCGGTGCTCTCCGATCTCGTCGATATTGCGCGTAACATTCATGTGCCGCCTTTGGGCGTGCCCTCCGCAGCCCTCACCCAAACCGACAAGGCGCCGATGCAGCGCCATGAGGGCGGCTATTATA
>CAWUMH010000067.1:0-9362 GCA_963923565.1 uncultured Alphaproteobacteria bacterium | reverse complement strand
GCATCATTAAAGGTTCTTAAGACCTGAACATCGTCACGCTCAAGCCCATCAAGCGTGAGCTTGCGCGGACGCGCGCCTGTTGCGAGCACGAGGCGATCGTAGAAGAGATTCTGGCTATTCGAGAGTTTTACCGTCTTCGTGTGCCGATCAATTTGAACGGCACGCTGATCACGATGAAGCGTGATATTTTCAGAGGCGAACCTGTCAGAACCCATAATCGATTTTAAAGCGAGCTCGTCGGGACCTGGCTTGGAAAGCGGCGGCCTTTCATAAGGATCCGCCGCTTCACCATTAATCAGATCAATCGCGCCATCATATCCGTATTCGCGAAGAGCAAGTGCCGCACGCGTGCCGCACTCGCCTGCGCCGATTATGACGATGCGACGCCGATCACTCATATCGAAACAGAAATTTCTGTTTTGCTCTGCATGGATCTGACAGCAGCGTCCGCCAGTTCAAGCGCTTTCAACCCGTCAAGTCCGGTCGGCGAAATCGCTGCGCCCGACGTGATCGCTTTAACAAAGCTTTGCAACTCGGTGCGATAGGCCGCAGCATAACGCTCCATGAAGAAGTCGAGAAGCGGTGCATCATGATAGCCGTCTTTATTGGCAACCGTCACCGTGTTGTTGTGAACATTCGCGGCGCTCACTGCACCCTTTGATCCATGCACTTCGATGCGCTGATCATAGCCATAGGTTGCGCGGCGTGAATTGGTGATAACGGCAATCTTGCCGCTCTTTGTGCGCAAGGTTGCTGTCGCGGTATCGACGTCACCGGCAGCGCCAATCGCCGGATCAACGAGGACTGAGCCTGTTGCCGATACGCCGACGATCTCGTCATCTCCCAACAAGAACCGCGCCATATCGAAATCATGGATCATCATGTCACGGAACAAGCCACCAGAACGCTTGACATAATCGACCGGCGGCGGACCGGGATCACGTGATGTGATCTGCACCAATTCAACGGTGCCGATATCGCCTGCATCGATGCGCGCACGCGCTGCGGCAAAATTCGTGTCAAAGCGGCGATTGAACCCGATCATGAGTTTCGCCTTTGTGGCTTCAACCGTTTTGAGGCATGCCCGCACACGATCAGCGGAAAGATCAACCGGCTTTTCGCAGAAGATGGCTTTCCCCGCCTTCGCCGCCAATTCGATCTGGTCGGCATGCATATCGGTGGGCGTGCAAATCAACACGGCATCAATCGACTTATCTGCGAGAATCTCTTCGACAGACGCGCGCCGCGCGCCCGACATCTGGACAATATGATCAGCCGCCGCATCAATCGGATCAAAAACCGCCGCAAGTTTGGTGCCGGGAATTCCGAGAATGGCGGTGGCGTGTGTTTTGCCGATACGGCCAGCGCCTAAAAGTCCGAATGATATTGTCATCGTGATGATCCTTGTCTCGAGTTTTGTTAAATCAAATTATGTTTGAACGACCGCTTAAGCGAGATCGATGAAGACCGCATCGCCCTCGATTTTGATCGGGTAGGTTTTCAAATCGATACAGACCGGCGCACCCTTTGCTTTGCCAGAACGATAATCGAAACGGCCGTTGTGTTTGGGGCATTCGATGGTGAAATCCATCACGAGCCCATCGGCGAGATGGATTTTCTCATGGGTGCAAAGACCATCCGTTGCATAGAATTGTTCGTCTTTGCGATAGACCGCATAAGTCGAACCCTCGTGATCGAAACGGATCACGTCCTCGTCCGGAATGTCATTGACCGCGCAGGCTCTCACCCAATTTGCCATGATGTCTTTGTCCTTCACCTCAGTTATTGCGGCGGATGCTTAGCATCGATTCATGTTTTGGCACGCATTTTTTTACGAAACGCGGCCATCTCGGCTTTCGGCGCCGTGACGAGATAGGGCTCGGACGGATAGGTTCCCTTCTGCACGTCTTTGACGAAGCTCTTGAAGGCCCCAATGCGCATCTCCTGAATCCGGTCATATTCCTTCGCGAGATCGACGTATTTTTTGGAATGTCTCGGCATGTGGCCGCGATTGGTGCCGAGCACATCGCACGCAAAGAGATATTGGCAATCACCCCCCGCGCCTCCCCCCATCGAGACCAGAAACAGCGATGTGCGTTTAGAAATCTCTTCTGTTACTTCAGGAGGCACAACTTCAATCTCGACACCGAATGCACCGGCGTCTTCATAGGCGCGGCAGCGCTCGTAAATCTCCCATGCACTCGCAGCCGTTTTGCCGACTGCTTTGAAGCCGCCTGTCCACGTGCAATAATGCGGGATCAAACCGACATGCCCGATGACCGGAATTTTTTCATCCGCCATGCGGCCGACCGTTTCGATTGACGCCGCACAATAAACAGCATCAGCGCCGTGGCGCATCATCTCATACCCCCAGCGCAAGAAATCATCCGTCGGTCCCGGATAGTCCCACACACTTAAACCGGGAATTGCAAACAACGTTGGCGCAACATCACGAAAGCGCCGATCTGCAAGCATTGTCGGAGGCACGGACACCATATCGATCCCTGCGACTTCTGCTGCTTCCAGCTCGTCCCAGTTTTCGACACGCATCATCGTATACTGATATTTGCCCTTGTTCGCGCGGATATCCGCGATTGTCGGTCGTTTCCTCGTCATGGCACATCTCTCCGGATGGGTGAGTTCGTTTTCGTTGCGCGACCAAAAAGCCCCGCTTTCAAAGTGCGACAAACAAGATGAGCATAAAGCCGTTCGATCATATGTTTTCTTTCGTCACAGTTACAAAGGGGATAGGACGAAAATCAACAGTCTGCTCAAGCAGTCCCAAGCGATACAGCGCCAAATCCAAAGCGCGGCGCGCTTGTGCCTCAGGCACCTGATCAATGATCCCCGCCATCGTGCCATCGCGCAAAGCCGCACTGGAACGTTCCGTCAATTCATGCCCGATGAAGCAAATGTCCCGCCCTTTCGAATGACGACGGAGCACATCGGACAAAGTAGAATTTGTTCCGCCGGCATTGTAGAGCCCAACGAGATCGGTATGCTTGTCGAGCGCTTCTTGCAGAGACTCCCGTGACCGGTCCGCATCGTCATGATGAAATGAAACCGTCGACAGATGTAAACCGCTCTCGCTTTGTCGCGCGAGAAAATCGGAAAAGCCGGACACACGTTGACGATGCGCCTCATAGATTCCGGAGTGGCACATCGCAATGACGCGTCCAGCGCGGCGTTGCAGGCCAGACATCAAAAGCCCCGCCATACGACCCGCTGCCGCATTTTCAATGCCGATATAATCCGCATCAAGCCCGTTCATGCGCGAAACGATTTGAATGATCGGCACGCCGCGCTCGCGCAACGCAAACAGAGCCCGCCGCACAGCGGGATGCTCCGGTGCTGCGATGATGACTGCGGAGCGTCGGATCGCGGGATCCATCAGCTTTCGCGCAATCGCCTCGGGATTGGATTCATCCATAAAAGTGCGATGAACGGAAATCGCCGGATCAAGTGTGGCCGCGATCCTTGCAAAAGCACGCGCCAGTCTTTCAAAAAAAGTCTGTTTCGGATTTACGAGCAAGACATCAATGCGCATGAGGCCCTGGTGCTTGCCCGGAATACGCCGCGGATAATCAACATCACGCAAAGCGCGGATCACCTTCTCAACGGTCTCGGGGCGAACACCGCCGCGCTCGTTCAAGACGCGTTCGACGGTTGCCGTTCCCACACCGGCCAATTCCGCAATCTTTTTGATTGTTGTCTTCGGAATGGGTCTGATCCGTTTCTGATTGTGAAATTGATTACCTGATAACGCGCCTCACAAGGAGAGAGGCTTCGACGGCGATGGTGCCCCTTCATATGCTCCCCATACCGATTGATCGAATTGAATGACCGATCCGGTCATCAACCCTGATTCATCGGACGCCAAAAACGCCACCGCACGCGCGACTTCTTTCGGATCCACCAAACGCCCGAAGGGCATATTGGGTGCTGCTTTTTCGAGCCAGTCCGGCGGATTGCCATCCGACTTCTGTATTGCATGCTCGCCTTCCGTTTCCATCCAGCCAATATTCAAGGCATTCACGCGGATGCGGTTTTTTAGCGCGGCAAAAGCGATGTTCTCGGTTAGCGTTTGCAACGCGCCCTTCGTTGCCGAATAAGCGGCCAAGAAGGGTTGACCCGCTTTCGCCGACATCGAACCGATATTGACAATCGTACCTTCGATTTTTTCGCGCAGCATGATTTTGATGGCGTCCTGCATCAGGAAAAACGGACCACGCACATTGACGGAAAACAGTTCGTCAAAGAGTTCGGGTGACGTGTTCACAATCGTGCCGCGTCTCGTATCGGCGGCGCAATTGACCAGCACGTCGACGCGGCCGAAGGCGCGATCAGCCTCTGCAATGACTCTGCGACAATCTTCAACTTTTCCGAGATTGGCCTCGACAAAAATCGCCTTTGTCGAAAAACGTGCGGCGAGATCTTTTGCATTGGCTTCGCCACGCGTCTTGTTGCGTCCGCACAAGACAAGACCGGCCGCGCCCCGCTCGGCGAGCAAAGTGGCAACGGTCAAACCCAAGCCTTGTGTTGATCCGGTCACAACGGCCACTTTTCCTGAAAACTGCGCCATAATCTCGTCCTCCCCTATTTGTCTCATTGCGATAAATTGTTCTGGTTTGTGATGGCTTAGACTGCCTTTTCCGGCAGCGATTGAAAAGGCTTTGCGGTTGGGGGCAAAACCCGCCGCACGAAATAATCCGGATCTCCAAGTTGCCGTATAATGGTCGGCAGAATTTCACGATAGGCGTCCCAAAATCCGTTATAGGGTTCGGGCGTATCGCTCAGCATCTCGGCATGGAGTTCGGGCAAGCGATGATAGGGCACCATCGGGAACATGTGGTGCTCAACGTGATAATTCATGTTCCAATAGATGAAGCGGCTCACCGGATTCATATAGACCGTGCGGCAATTTTGCCGGTGGTCAAGGACATCTTCGGCAAGGCCGATATGTTGCGTCAAACCGCACAAGAGGGCGTGCCATGTTCCGTAGAGACGCGGCAGGCCGATCACCATCAAAGGCAAAATTGAATGCGCTGCAAAGCAAAGAGCAAGTGTTGCCGCGTATATTAAAACCCAAACACGCGCGACGTTATACGCCTTGGGCCACTCAGACTCAGGCACAAAGTCCTTCTCGTCCGCGGATAAAACGCCGAAGGCCTGGCGTAATGTTTGCCACAGTGCCACCGGTGCATCGATCAATCCGAAAAAATTGAGGGCCAAGCGCAAGAGATCTGGCGGACGCATCGCCACGATTTCCGGATCGCGCCCCACAATGATCGTATCCGTGTGATGGCGCGAATGGCTCCATTTCCAGATTACGGGGTTCCGCATGATCATGAAGGAGGCGAGCTGATAGACGACGTCATTCTTCCAAGGCGTCCGGAATGCTGTGCCATGGCCGCATTCATGCCAGCGGCTGTCGCTTGCCGAGCCATAGAGCACGCCATAGGCAAGAAAGAACGGGATCGACCAAAAGCTTGGCCAAAGATAGATCGCTGCCCCTGCGAAGAGAACCATAGAGCCCAGCCAAATCACCGTGTCGCGGGTGGCTGGCCCATCAGAACGCTGCATCAATTCCTTCATCCGGGCGCGGGGAATATCGGTCCGATACCATTCAGCATTGGCAAGCCCCCGCTCGACGGCCTGCCGGTTCAGCGGGCCTGTCAGGGAGTAATCCCTGGGAAAATCAGCAAGATTTGTTGATTTCGTGTCGAGAGCCAGCATGGGACTGCCCCTGCCTCCTATGGGATGAGAGTCGATGGCCCCGACCCTATGCAGGGACGTTGATATCTGAAAACCACTATCTTGATCAAATTTGATCAAGATAGTGGTTGTTTAAGGTTGGCAGATTTTAGATCTTTCTCGGGGCGGCCTATTTAATCTGAGAGGCATCCTCGCCCGTCGTTCCGGGCTTTGACGTTGCAAGGAAAGTAAGCAACAATCCAAATGCCAAGAACTCCGATCTACGGAGCGATCCGAAAAAAAACCAGGTGCGATCGGACACCAGTACAATGTGGAGGGAAACAATGAGAAAAGTGCTCATCGGCACTCTTGCGGCAGGCATGATCATATCAGGCGCCCAGGCTGCAGATAAAAAAGTCGGCGCGTCCATTGCCAGCCTTGAATTTACATTCCTCGCCGTTATGGCCAAAGGGATGACAGATCATGCGGCAAAACTTCCTGGCGTGAAACTGCAGCTCGAAGATGCGAAGAATGACGTTGCAACACAACTTTCGCAGGTGCAGAATTTCATTGCAGCAGGCGTGGATGCGATTGTGGTCAACGCAGTTGATACGTCTGCCACACAAGCCATGACAGACGCCGCAGCGAAGGCCAAGATTCCGCTTGTCTATGTCAATCGTCAGCCGATCAATGTTGATACGCTGCCTGACAACCAAGCCTTCGTGGCATCGAACGAAGTTGATTCCGGCACGCTCGAAACAAAAGAGATCTGCCGCATCCTGAAAGACAAGGGCAAAGGTAAAGGTGCTAATGTCGTTGTGCTCGTCGGCGAATTGTCGAACCAAGCTGCTGTGCAACGCACCAAGGACGTGCATGACGTGATTGCAACACCAGACTGCAACTTCATGAAAGTTGTTGAAGAACAAACGGGTGGCTGGAAGCGCGATGCGGGTCAAGACATCGTGACAAACTGGATCTCGAAGGGTGTGAAATTCGATGCCATCATCGCTAACAATGACGATATGGCACTCGGTGCAATCAACGCGCTTAAGAAGGCTGGCATCTCAACGAAGGACATTCCTGTGGGCGGCGTTGACGCCACACAAGAAGCCCTGAAAGCGATGCAGGATGGCGATCTTGCGGTGACCGTATTCCAGGACGCTGCAGGTCAAGGCAAAGGCTCGATCGACACAGCATTGAAAATTATCGCTGGCGAGAAGGTCGAGAAGAAGGTCTACATCCCCTTCCAGCTCGTGACACCTGCGAACATCAAAGACTATCTCAGCAAGAACTGAGCTCTTGTTCGCGGCTATTCTGCTTTGAACAAATATAACGCGTCGGGCTTCGGCCCGGCGCGATTTTAAAAAAACGCAGGGATGGACAGATGACGGACTCAAGTGTTGCCGCTGTACCGGGCGCACGCTCCAAGCGTAAAGCATGGCCTGCGGAATTGAATGCCCTGATCGGGCTCATCGTCATTATGATTTTATTTGAAATCATCGGCTGGATTGTCGTTGATCAAAGCTTTTTAATGAACAAATTGCGTCTGTCGATTATGATCACGCAAGTTGCCGTGGTTGGCATTCTCGCGGTGGGTGTAACGCAAGTCATTATTTCGGGCGGTATTGATTTGTCTGGCGGCTCGATTATCGGCGCAACCGCCATGATCGCCATGAGTTTTGCCCAAGTGGGCACCAATGCGCGCGCAATTTTTCACGCGCAAGGTTGGGTCGATTTACCGATCATCATTCCGATTATGGTCGGCCTTTCCGTGGCGCTGATCTGCGGGCTGATCAACGGGTTATTGATCGCCTATGTGAAATTGCCGCCCTTTATCGCGACACTCGGAATGATGGTTTCTGCTCGCGGTGTGGCACTCTGGTACACGAAGGGCCAACCGATCAGCTTCCCAACCGAAAGTTTCATGGCGATTGGTGACGGCTTGATGCCGGTTTGGATTTTTATCGCGATTGCGACGCTATTTACGTTGATTTTGAAATTCACTGTCTATGGGCGACACACTTACGCGATTGGATCAAATGAAGCCTCGGCGCGCATGTCGGGCATCAATGTCGAGCGGCACCTGATGCTGGTTTATGTCATTGCCGCCCTGCTTGCAGGCCTTGCTGGTCTGGTGCTTGTTGCCCGCGCGCAAACCGCGCAAGCCGTCTTCGGTACGATGAACGAACTTGATGCGATTGCGATGGCGGTGATCGGCGGCGTGTCGCTCTCCGGCGGTCGCGGCAGTATATTGGGAACCGCGCTCGGCATGCTGATTTTCGGCGTGATTTTCTCCGGCTTCATCTTTTTGTCGGTCGATGCCTATTATCAGAACATGGTCAAAGGCGCGATCATTGTGGGCGCGGTGGCGCTTGATCAATGGCGACAAAAACGCCAGGCACGGGAGGTCTGACCCATGTCATCCAATAGCTCCGACATTATTCTCAAGACCGAAGGCCTGACCAAGCATTATGGCGGCGTGCATGCGCTTGAAGATGCCAATTTCGAATTGAGACGCGGCGAACATGTCGCCATCATGGGCGACAACGGTGCCGGCAAATCCACTTTCGTGCGGCAGATTACGGGCGTTGAACAACGCACGCGTGGCCGCGTTCTGTTTGATGGTCAAGAAGTCCATTTCAAAGGTCCGCTTGAAGCGCGCGAAGCTGGCATTGAAACCGTGTTTCAAAATCTCGCTCTCGCTGATGATCTTGATGTGCCCTCCAATCTCTTTTTGGGCCGCGAAAAAATTCTCGTAAAATTGGGGCCCTTTTCTATTCTCGATTTCAAAAGCATGCGCACGGCAACAGAAGATGCGTTGAAGCGCACCGCTGTCAAAATTCCAAACCTCGCGAACACAATCCGCAATATGTCAGGCGGCCAACGCCAATGCGTCGCGATTGCGCGCACGGCGACCTTTGCCTCCAAACTGATCATCATGGATGAGCCGACCGCAGCGCTTGGTGTTCAAGAAACCGCGCAGGTGGAAAATATAATTCGACAACTCAAAGCGAATGGCGAACCGCTCATTCTAATCTCGCACAATATGCGACAAGTATTTGAATTAGCGGATCGCATAGTAGTGTTCCGTCGTGGTCGTATCGTTGCTAATCTGAAAAAGTCAGAAACAAACAGCGAAGACATCGTCGCTTATATTACGGGTGCAAAAACAGGAACAGATGGCCGCGCCACCCATTGAGGCGCGGTACCCTTGCTTATCATTATTCGATTATAAGAATCAATGCGTGAGGCGACGCTTCACATAAGCATAAAACTCGCTCTTCACTTTCTCACTCGTCCAATTCTCATGAAGCGCTAATTTCAACAGATCTTGTTGGCTTGGCGGCGCCATACCGGACAGTGGTGAATCAATATCGAGATTGGCAGGGAACGGATACCCTTCGGCCGTTGCCGCAATCACCAGATCAATTTGACGCGGTGAAAGCTTGCCCGCTTTGACCATGCTATGGAGTGTCGGATAAAGGCCAACGCTCATCCGTACACGATCAACGACTTCAATCGAACGACCATAACCCGAACCGATTTGCATCAGATTGGCAAAGCGCACGATATCCTTCGACACGTTGTTGCCGGCTGCATGGAAGAGCGCGGGGTTGAAAAAGAGCGCATCGCCTTTTTTCAAAGGCAGTTGGATATGATGCTCAAGG
>CAWUMH010000066.1:0-9385 GCA_963923565.1 uncultured Alphaproteobacteria bacterium | reverse complement strand
GCGAGTTCTTTACCCAATTCAACGCCCCATTGGTCGAAAGCATTGATTCCGAAAACGGCCGCCTCGACAAAGACGCGGTGTTCATAAAGTGCGATCAATGCACCGAGTTGTGAGGGGTCGAGTTTTTCGTATGCCACTGTGATTGAGGGGCGATTGCCCGTAAATACCCGATGAGGTGCCAAAGCCGTTGCGGCGTCCGGCGAAAGACCACGTGCGATCAGTTGCGCTTGGGCCTCTTCCTCCGTGCGGCCAATCAGCAACGCCTCAGATTGCGCGAGACAATTCGCGATAAGTAAATCATGATGCTCATCGAGATCAGCGCGCTCGGGCTTGGCGGCAATTAGAAACTCAACCGGAATGATGTCTGTTCCTTGATGCAGCAATTGAAAAAACGCGTGCTGCGAGTTGGTGCCTGGTTCACCCCAAACGATGGGGCCAGAAGGTTTTGACAGAATAGACCCATCAAGCGCTACGCGCTTTCCATTTGATTCCATATCGAGTTGTTGCACATAGGCCGGAAAACGCGCGAGGCGTTGATCATAGGGAATCAAAGCGCGTGTCGGATAATCGCAAATGATGCGATGCCAAATACCGATCAGCCCGAAGAGGACCGGCAAATTTTGCTCAAGCGGTGCTGTTGAAAAATGCTCATCCAGCGCGCCTGCGCCTTCGAGAAATTTATCGAAATTTGTCGCGCCAATGGCGATGGCCAAGGGCAATCCGATTGAAGACCAAATCGAATAGCGGCCGCCGACCCAATCCCAAAAGCCGGTGATCCGATCAGCACGCACGGGAAAATCGGCAGCTTTGTCGAGCGCCGTTGTAACCGCCATGAAGTGATCAGCAACGGCGTGATCACCCAAACGCTCTGCAATGAAACGCCGCGCCGAATGGGCGTTTGTCATCGTTTCAATCGTGGTAAATGTTTTTGACGCAATGATAAAAAGCGTTGTTGCGGGATCAAGATCAATCAATGTGTCGGCGAGATGCGCACCATCAACATTGGAAACAAAATGCACGCGTGGACCATCATGCCATGGGGCAAGCGCACCGGTTGCCATTGCGGGACCAAGGTCCGAACCGCCAATGCCGAGATTAACAACATCAGTAAATGCGCGACCGGTTGATCCTGATATTTTTCCGCTACGCACATCTTCGGCAAGCGCAAACATTTTTGTTCGTTCGGCGATAATATCGGCCATGATGTCATGGCCATCGAGCATGAGGGGACTCTGATCGCGGCGACGCAGAGCCGTATGCAACACGGCACGATTTTCCGTTTTATTGATACGGTCACCGCGAAACATCGCATCGCGTTTTGCTTCGAGTTCAACCGCGCGCGCTAAATCGAGAAGAAGGGCAAGTGATTTTTCATCAATCGCGCTCTTCGAGAAATCGAGAAGCATGCCCTTATGATGCCGCGAGAACGCAGCAAAGCGATTTTGATTGGCTTTGAAAAGATCTTCGATGGGGTGTGTCTTGACCGCCTGCCAATGCGTCGAAAGCTGATCAAAAATACTATTTAAGCGCGTGGTCATCACAGGGTGTTCCGTCCCGAAGTCAGGCCATGACCATAAACCGGCTGTCACTCCGGGCAAAGCGGCGTTGCGGGCGATCCCCTTGATCTTTCGGCATAATCGGGGCTCACTTTCATGAACTTGGTTGAGTGAAAGGGGCTTGGGCCTGATGTCCTTGTCGATTGGACGTATCGAAGCGCGTTATGCCGCTCTGCCAGAGGGCTTTTTCGCGGCGCTTCCGCCGACCCCGGTCGCCGCCCCGCGTCTAATTGCGTTCAACGAATCACTTGCCGCTGAATTGGGCCTCTCGCTTCATGGACTGTCATCGGAGGCGCTCGCGCGGCTCTTTGCCGGAAATGACATTCCCGAAGGCGCCTTGCCGATTGCGGTCGCCTATGCCGGCCATCAATTTGGCAGCTTCGTGCCGCAGCTTGGTGATGGCCGTGCCATTCTTTTGGGCGAGATCCGTGATCAGTCCGGCCGTCTGCGCGATATTGCGTTCAAAGGCTCAGGCCGCACACCCTATTCGCGTGGTGGTGACGGGCGTGCCGCACTCGGCCCCGTCTTGCGTGAATATATTGTGAGCGAAGCGATGCATGCGTTGGGCGTGCCGACGACGCGCGCGCTTGCAGCCGTGGTAACGGGCGAGCGTGTGCTGCGTGAGCAGGGGCCATTGCCGGGTGCGGTCTTCACGCGTGTGGCTGCGAGTCATCTGCGCGTCGGTACATTTCAATTCTTTGCGGCGCGTGAAGACCAAGACTCATTGCGCGCGCTTTTGTCTTTCGCGATTGATCGACATGATCCCGAAGCGAAAGACGCTTCCAATCCCGCGCTTGCTTTTTTGAGGGGTGTGATTGAACGCCAAGCGCATTTAATCGCACGCTGGATGGGGCTTGGTTTTGTTCATGGTGTAATGAACACTGATAACATGACCATATCCGGTGAAACCATTGATTATGGCCCCTGCGCGTTTATGGAAGCCTATGATCCCGCAACTGTTTTCAGTTCCATCGATCAATTCGGGCGTTATGCTTACGGGCGACAAGCCGCGATTGCACAATGGAATCTCGCCCGTCTTGCCGAAGCGCTTTTGCGATTAATTGACGAGGATGAAGAACGTGCTGTCAAACAAGCCTCTGAAGCAATCTCAGGCTTCGCCCATCACTATCATAAAGCCTATGATGACGTGATGCGGATGAAATTAGGTCTCTTGAAAAAAGAAGAGGATGATACTGATCTTGTCGCCTCACTCTTATTGCGAATGCAGCAGAAGCAATCTGATTTCACTTTGACCTTTCGCGCTTTTGCAGAGGCGGTTGATCCTGATGGCGTGAGTCCTCTGCGCTCCCTTTTAGGCGGCGATGACATTGCGGACCAGTTGATTGCGCGCTGGCGTGAGCGTCTTCTTCGTGAAGATGTCTTATCAACTGATCTCGTAGCGCGGATCAAATCGGTTAATCCCAAACGCATTCCGCGCAATCACCGCGTCGAAGAGGCGATTCAGGCAGCGATTATGTCGAATGATTTTGAACCCTTTCATCGATTAAATCGCGCGTTGCAATATCCCTATGCGGATGATCCCGATTATGCGGCTTATGAAGCCCTTGCGGCGCCGGACGAGCGTGTGCGTGTCACCTTTTGCGGGACGTAATCGGGGCCGTTTCCGTCATCCCCTTGATGAGGTCGCGCGCCTGTGTAAGGTAGATCCCGAATTCAAAAGCCGCTTCGGCTTGCCGTTTTCTGACCGATTTGAGGAGTGATACCCGATGCAAACTGCTTTCGCCCCCCTTCGCGCCTTTGCCGCGCGGCCAAGCCTCGCCCGTGATGCCGTCTTGGTTGTGCTCGGTTCGGTACTTCTGGCGATCTCGGCCAAAGTGCAAGTGCCGTTTTGGCCTGTGCCGATGACGATGCAGACCTTCGTCGTGTTGATGCTCGGCGCACATGCGGGTCTTCGCGTCGCTGCGCCAACCGTTGCGCTCTATCTCATCGAAGGCGCGGCGGGGCTGCCGGTGTTCTCCACGGGCGCGGGTCTGGCTTTCATGGCCGGTCCGACCGGTGGTTACCTCGCAGGCTTCCTGCTCTCGGCGCTTTTCGTGTCCTTCGCCTTCGCGCGGGGCTTCAACCGCAATATTGCAACAACCTCTTTGACCATCCTGCTCGGTGATATCGTGATCTTGGGTTTGGGCTTTTCGTGGCTCTCGACCTTGATCGGCGTTGAAAAGGCATTCGCGGTTGGTGTGTTGCCCTTCTTGCCTGCTGAAGCTTTGAAGATTGCTCTGACGATTGCTTCAGTTCAGTTGGCAAAGCGTCGCATCACTTCAGACGACGCGGCATAATCACGGTGCATTATTGGCGCGGCGCGCGAAGGCGCGATCCATGGCGCCTGTGCGACTCGTAAGCCAAGGAAAATGGCCGTAGCGGAACGAGAGTTCCTCTGCGGCCTTTTCGTATGTCGCGCCTTCGACAAACCGCCTATATAGCGCTGACGCAAGACCTGAGCGATCCGCGCCGCCTTCGCAATGAATGAGCAAAGGTTTTTCAGCGTCGCGCATGGTGGAAATCAAGAGATCGAGTTTTGCGTCATCGGGCTCTTCATTCGCCGAAAGCGGCAAATCGATATAGGTCACGCCGAGCCTTTGCGTCGTCGCCCGCTCCGCATCATACCACGCCGCATTTTGTTGTGAGCCTCTCAGATTGATCACTGTTTTAATCGCATGCTCTTCGATGACGGTTTCAAATGCCGAGGAAGAGAGCTGCGCGGAGCGAAAGGCTTCTTTTGTTCCGATTTGGTGGATATTGCCGCTTAAGCGCAAATAAGCGGCCCATCCGATTGCGCCGCTTGCGGGCAGGGCAACGAGAATGCCGATGACAAGCGCGGCGCGTTTTATAAAGTGTTTTGCTGTCGCAGTGACGATCACGTCTTGAACACTTCTTTTGAAAGCGTAACCGTTTCGAGAAAATCCCAATCTAATGTCACGCCAATGCCCAAGCCTTGCGGTACAGGCATTGTACCGTTCTCGGTCTCAAGTTTTTCATGAATGATGTCGCGCGGAAAATAACGGCTCGCGCTTGACGTATCGCCGGGCTTCTTGAAATTGCGTAAGGTTGAAAGGTGAATGTTATGCGCGCGGCCAATGCCCGATTCGAGCATACCGCCGCACCACACCGGAACAGAAAAAGCCTCGGCCATGTCATGAATGCGGATCGCTTCACCATAACCGCCGACGCGCCCGACCTTGACATTGATCACGCGCGTCGCGTCCGTTGTTAACGCTTTGCGTGCATGTGCAGCTGTGCGAATGCTTTCATCAAGACAAATCGGCGTGATGATTTCTTTTTGGAGCGTTGCATGATCATGTAAATCATCATGCGCCAGAGGTTGTTCGATATAATCCATCCGGAAACAATCAAGCGCGCGCATCACATTCATATCGCCAAGTGTATAGGCGCTATTGGCATCGACACTCAAAGGGCAATCGGGAAACCGCGCGCGGATTGCTTCAACGATTTTGACATCATGGCCCGGCATGATTTTCAATTTGATACGCTTATAGCCTTTGTCGAGATGTTCTTGTGTTTTCGCAATCGTCTCTTCAAGCGGCATGATGCCGAGCGACACACCGACATTGACACGATCACCGGACCCACCGAGATAGGTTTGCAAAGATTGATTAAGACTCTTCGCGAAGAGATCATAAAACGCCATCTCGACTGCGGCCTTAGTCATATAATGACCACGCCACGGCGAGAGGATGGGCTCTAACGCATGCGGATGCTCAAAGCGCTTGCCGACAATTTGTGGCAGATAGACGTCGCGCAACAATACCATGCCACTCGCAATCGTCTCCTCAAGATAATCGGGCAGAGGATCAACGACGCTCTCCGCATAGGCTTCCAACCCTTCGCCGCGCAGAATGAGCAGCGGAAAAGTTTTGTCATGCATCGTGCCGGTTGAAATCGTAAAGGGCTTTAACAGCGGCAAACGCACGATGCGCAATTCGGCTTCATCGATTTTAATCCCGCGCATCGATTTTCGTCCTTCGTAAAATCCGCTCTTTCAAATTCGATCCCACAATAGCGGGGGAGGGCCTCTACATTCAATCTTTCCCTGTTCTTTGCCTTTCGGCGCCGGAGCGGGTGCGGCGGCTCGACAGCCCCCTGCTTGACAGGCAGGGGCTCTCTTGGCAGAAAATTATTTTCACGGATAGGGAGTCGGGGTTTCCCGGATCTCTTTCCGCTCTCGCTAGGGGTGCTGCGTCGAGGGCCTTCGGGTCGGTCGGGGCGGCTGAGAACAAACCCTCCGAACCTGAATGAGGTAATCCTCGCGCAGGGAAGCACAACGAATTACCGGCTCTTGCCGGTCGCTTCGGACAAGCTTTCCTGCCATCGCGATCAAAAAGGACGATCACAATGGCAGCTTCCGCCCAAAACTCTCCAATGTCTATCCCCGCAAACGAGCGTGTCTTCGGCTTTCGTGACCAAATGGCGCTCTGGTTCAGCCTCGGCGTCGGCCTGCTTGTTATGCAAGTGGGCGCGTTTCTTATGCCGGGCCTAAGCCCTGGCCTTGCCGCGCTTGCTATTCTTGTTGGCTCGGTTCTGGGCGCTTTCATTCTGGCGATGACCGCGCGGCTTGGCCAAGAAACCGGACACTCTTCCGGCGGCATTATTGAGCTCGGCTTCGGTTCGGCCTTCGGCAAAGTGCCGATCATTCTGAATGTCGTTCAGCTCCTCGGTTGGACGGCGTTTGAAATCGCCATCATGCGCGATGGTACTGTGGCTGTCGTCAAGCAATGGCTCGGCTTTGACGGCACGATGCCGGCTCTGATCGCCACCATTCTTTGGGGCGGCATTTTGTTGCTGCTGATGTTGGGGTCGATGACAAGCCTCGTGCGGCAATTCTTATCACGCATCGGCTTGCCGCTCGTTGTGATCTCGCTGCTCTGGCTCACTTATGTGTTCGTGTCCGCTTCAAGCGATAAAGGCTGGAGCACATTGTTCGCTACAACGGGCACGGGGGAGATGGGCTTCTGGTCAGGTGTTGATCTCGTTATCGCTATGCCGATTTCATGGTTGCCGCTTGTTGCCGATTACGCGCGCTATGGTCGCTCTGCGAAGGGTTCATTCGGCGGAACATTTCTCGGTTATGTAATTGCGAATGTCTGGTGCTATGCACTGGGTGTTCTCGTTATTCTCAATCAACCGAGTGATGATCTTGTCACCGGTTTGTTGCTCGCACAATTCGGCTTGATCGCACTCTCGCTGATTATTCTTGATGAGCTTGATAATGCCTATGGTGATCTTCATTCGGGATCGGTCAGTTCCGAGCGTCTTGTTTCGGGCTTTTCGCTCAAAACACGCGGGATTGTTTTAGGTGTTGTGTCAATCGCGATTGCGAGTGCGATTGACATGCATGCGATAGAGCCGTTTCTTCTCTATCTCAGCTCTGTGTTTGTGCCGCTCTTTGGTGTGATCCTTGCCAATTACCGCAACATTAAACTGCGGGCACACGCTTCAACGGCGGTGAGCGCGATTAACATCGCTCCGGTTGGGGCATGGCTCATCGGCATTGCGACTTATCATGGCGCGGCGCTGTGGTATCCGGATTTTGGCAGCGCGCTGCCAAGTCTGATCACGTCCTTTGCACTCGCTAAATTCCTATCGGTACTTAGCGATAGAGGGTGAGTAAGCGCGGATGACTACAAACGTCGCCATCGTCGGATCAGGTGTCATGGGGCTCACCGCTGCGCATCAGCTTGCGCTGCGGGGAGCCTCTGTCACAATTTATGATCGGCGACGGGAAGCGGGACGCGGGTGCTCTTGGTGGGCAGGCGGTATGCTCGCCCTTTGGTGCGAGATGGAAAGCGCCGAGCCTTTAATTGGTGACTTGGGGCTCGAGTCGCTTGCTTATTGGCGTGAACATTTTCCGAATGTAATCAACAAAGGTAGTCTTGTTGTTGCGCCACCACGCGACACGCCGGATCTCAAACGCTTTGCCGCACGCACATCGCATTTCGATGTTATTGATGGTCCACGCATTGCCGCGCTTGAACCCGATCTCGCCGGACGCTTTGAAACAGGTTTATTTTTCAAGGAAGAAGCGCATCTCGATCCCCGCAACGCACTGAGCTTTCTTCAAGGGCGGCTTCAAAAAGATTTTGGCGTCACATTCAAAATGGATGCTGATGTCCGGCCGGAAGCGCTTGATGCGTCTTACGTGCTCGATTGCCGTGGCTATGAAGCGCGTGATGTGCTTCCTGATTTGCGCGGCGTCAAAGGTGAGATGCTGATTGTGAGATCAACCGAGATTTCACTTTCACGCCCCATTCGTCTGCTGCATCCGCGTATCCCCGTTTATATTGTGCCGCGTGATGATCATCATTTCATGGTTGGCGCGACGATGATTGAAAGCAGTGATCAATCACGCATTTCAGCACGCTCCATTGTTGAGCTTTTGAATGCGACTTATGCGCTTCATCCCTCTTTCGGTGAGGCGGAGATTATCGAGACGGGTACCGACGTGCGTCCGGCTTTTCCCGACAATCTGCCGCGCATAAGGCGCGCGGGGAACATCTTGCGATTAAACGGACTTTATCGGCATGGCTATCTCGGCGCACCGGCTCTCGCACGTCGCGCGTCAGAGATTGTCATGGACGGCAAAACATTTCCGGAGGTTGAACGGTGATGATCATCGTGAATGGTGAAACGATGGAAACCAAAGCGCAAACCGTAGCCGAACTTTTGGATGAGCTCGGCTATGAGGATATACCGGTGGCAACCGCACGCAATATGATGGTTGTGCGCAAGCGTGAACGCGCCGAGACAAAACTCAAAGACGGCGATCGCATCGAGATCCTTGTGCCGATGCAGGGGGGCTGAGTGTGAAAGACGGTGTAACATTTTATGGCGAGACGGTGTCATCGCGTTTGCTCTTGGGTACCGCGCAGTATCCGTCGCCGGCTATTCTATCTGATGCGATTAAAGCTTCAGGCTCAGAAATTGTAACGGTCTCCCTGCGCCGTGAATCGACAGGCGCCAAAGGCGGTCGTGCCTTTTGGGATTTGATCAAAGCGCTGAATGTGCGTGTACTGCCCAACACCGCCGGATGCCATTCGGCCAAAGAAGCGATTACCACCGCCGAAATGGCGCGCGATGTGTTTGATACTGACTGGATCAAGCTTGAAGTCATCGGCCATGCCGATACGTTGCAGCCGGATGTGTTTGGTCTTGTTGAAGCGGCACGTGAACTTGTTGCGCAAGGGTTTAAAGTCTTTCCCTATACGACTGACGATCTCGTCGTCGGTGAAAAGCTTCTCGCTGTCGGTTGCGAAGTGTTGATGCCCTGGGGCGCGCCCATCGGTTCGGGCAAAGGCTTAAACAATGTCTTTGCGTTAAAAACCATGCGCGCTCATTTCCCGAATGTGCCGCTCGTGGTTGATGCAGGGATCGGCCTTCCGTCCCATGCCGCCGCCGCCCTCGAATTGGGTTATGATGCGGTGTTGCTGAATACCGCGGTGGCAAAAGCGGGCGATCCTGTCGCCATGGCGAAAGCCTTTGCATTGGCCGTGGAGGCTGGCCGTTTATCCTATCATGCGGGGGCTATGGAAGCGCGCGATATGGCCGTGCCTTCAACACCCGTTCTCGGTTTGGCTTTTTCGGAGTCCTGAAATGTTTGATCCGTTTTATCTTCTTGTTGATTCATCACGCTGGCTTGAGCGTCTTTTGCCGCAAGGCGTAAAAACTGTTCAATTGCGCATGAAGGATAAAAGCCAGGGCGAAATCACCCATGAGATTTTGCGCGCGAAGACTTTGTGTGCGCAACATGGCGCAACAC
This sequence comes from uncultured Alphaproteobacteria bacterium, assembly GCA_963923565.1. Classification (GTDB taxonomy): domain Bacteria; phylum Pseudomonadota; class Alphaproteobacteria; order Rhizobiales; family Beijerinckiaceae; genus CAIUPE01. Next base: position 37 of record CAWUMH010000066.1, on the reverse strand, counting down.
TCATCATCAATGATTTCTGGCAAAGCGCGATTGATGA